>NZ_JBANBK010000041.1:0-76050 GCF_053572325.1 Bradyrhizobium sp. UFLA05-112
AGGGTAAGCGCAGCACCGGCCGGGCCTTCATCCTTCGAGACGCGCGTGCCGCGCTCCTCAGGATGAGGATCGACACGAAACGCCACTGACAAACGGCCCAATCACGACTAGCTAATCTCCAGAATGGCCTTTTCTCCCTCCTCCTTCGCTTCCGAGCGCGCGCCTGGCGCGGGCGTCACTGCGGTGCTCGGGCCGACCAATACCGGCAAGACGCATCTCGCCATCGAGCGGATGCTCGCGCATTCCTCCGGCATGATCGGGCTGCCGCTGCGGCTGCTCGCGCGCGAGGTCTATAACAAGATCGCCGATCGCGCCGGCATCGAGAGCGTCGCGCTCGTCACCGGCGAAGAGAAGATCAAGCCAAAAAATCCGCGCTACTGGGTCTCGACCGTCGAGGCCATGCCGCGCGATCTCGATGTGTCGTTCCTTGCGGTGGACGAAGTGCAGATCGCCGCCGATCTCGAACGCGGCCATGTCTTCACCGATCGCATCCTCAATCGTCGCGGCCGCGACGAGACGCTGCTGCTGGGCGCTGCCACCATGCGCCCGATCATCGAGCGTCTCCTGCCGGGCGCCTCCATGATCACGCGTCCCAGGCTTTCCAGCCTTGAATTTGCCGGCGACCGCAAGATCACGCGGCAGCCGCGGCGCACCGCGATCGTCGCGTTCTCCGCCGATGAGGTCTACGCGATTGCGGAGCTGATCCGCCGCCAGCATGGCGGTGCCGCAGTGGTGCTCGGCTCGCTTTCGCCACGCACGCGCAATGCGCAGGTGGCGATGTTCCAGAACGGCGACGTCGATTATCTCGTCGCCACCGATGCGATCGGCATGGGCCTCAATCTCGACGTCGACCACGTCGCCTTTGCCTCCGACCGCAAGTTCGATGGCTATCAGTTCCGCCGCCTGACGCCGGCCGAGTTCGCGCAGATCGCGGGCCGCGCGGGACGAGCCACGCGCAACGGCACGTTCGGAACAACGGGCCGCTGCGCGCCGTTCGAGCCTGAGCTCGTCAACGCGCTCCAGAATCATACCTTCGATGCGGTGAAGGTCTTGCAGTGGCGCAACTCGAAGCTCGATTTCTCCTCGCTCGGCGCGCTGCAGGTCTCGCTGAACTTGGCCCCCGGCCACGAGGCGCTGACGCGCGCGCCGATTGCCGAGGACATGCGCGTGCTCGATCACGCCGCCCGCGACGGCGAGGTCCGCGACAAGGCGCACGGCAAGGCGGCGGTGGAACGGCTGTGGGAGGCCTGCCAGGTCCCCGACTACCGAAAACTGTCGCCGGCGGCCCATGCCGAGCTCGTCACCACGCTCTACGGCTTCCTGATCGACAAGGGCTGCATCCCCGATTCCTGGTTCGCCGCCCAGGTCGACCAGTCCGACCGCATCGACGGCGACATCGACACGCTGTCGGGCCGGATCGCGCAGATCCGCACCTGGACCTTCGTCGCCAACCGCCCGGACTGGCTGAAAGACCCCGAACGCTGGCAAGGGGTCACGCGGGAGGTCGAAAATAAATTGTCAGATGCGCTCCATGAACGGCTTACAGAGCGTTTCGTTGATCGTCGTACCAGTGTATTGATGCGCCGCCTGCGGGAGAACACGAGCTTGAATACTGAAATCGGCAAGACCGGCGAAGTCATCGTCGAAGGCCACGTCATCGGCCGCCTCGATGGGTTCACCTTTGCACCGGATGCTGCGGAAGCAGGATCCGATGCGAAAGCCTTGCAGGCTGCGGCGCAGGCGGTACTCGCCGGCGAGATCAATGCGCGCGCTGAGAAGCTGTCCGCCGCACCCGACGAACAGTTCGTGCTGACCTCCGAAGGCACCATCCGCTGGACCGGCGATGCCGTGGCGCGTCTCGTTGCCGCAGAGGAAGCGCTGCATCCGCGCTTGCGCATCATCTCCGACGAGCGCCTCACCGGGTCGCCGCGTGAAAAGGTGCAGGCGCGGCTCGAGCTCTGGCTCAAGACGCATATCGAAAAGCTGCTCGGGCCGTTGTTCGAGCTGTCGAAGGCCGAGGACGTCACCGGCATCGCCCGCGGCATCGCCTATCAGCTCGTCGAGGCGCTCGGCGTCCTGGAGCGGCCGAAGATCGCCAACGAGCTGAAGGATCTCGACCAGCCCTCGCGCGCGACCTTGCGCAAATACGGCGTGCGGTTCGGCGCCTATCACCTCTATTTCCCGCAGCTTTTGAAGCCCGCCGGGCGCGCGCTGGCCGCGCTGCTCTGGGCGCTCAAGCACGACAATGTCGATCTGTCGGCGCTGTCGGGCGCGCAGCACCTGGCGAGCTCGGGCCGCACCTCGTTCCCAACAGACAAGGCGTTGCCGCGCGATGCCTATCGCGTGCTCGGCTACAAGCAGTGCGGCGAGCGCGCCGTGCGCGTCGACATCCTCGAGCGCCTTGCCGATCTGATCCGCCCGGCGCTCGCCTGGCGCGAGACCTCGCCCGGCGAGAAGCCGGCCGGCGCGTTCGACGGCCGCAGCTTTGTGGTGACGCAGGCGATGACCTCGCTCACCGGCTCGGCCGGCGAAGATTTCGCCTCGGTGCTGCGCGCGCTCGGCTATCGCATGGAGAAGCGCCCGCCGCTGCCACCGAAGCCGGTGGTCGCCGAGACGGTCGCAGCCGAGACGCCGCCCGTTGAAGGTGTGGCGGAGACGTCGAATGAGACGGTGGCGGAAGCCGTTGCCGAACTGCCGGCGGATGACGCGGCGCCTGCCGTCGAGGCGCCTATTGAGGCTTCGGCCGAGCCGGTTACCGTCGAGGACGCCCCGGGCATGGAGCAGCATGAGGAAGAGCCTCATGCCGAGCCCGCGCTCGAGGCGACGCCCGATGCGCCGGTGACGCCCGAGGATGCGCCCGGCATCGCGCCGCCGGCGGATGAAGCTGCAACCATCGAGGCGGCCACCGAGGCCGCGCCGGCTGATGCTGCCGCCGCCGTGGAAGCTGCCGCATCGACCGATGCCGCCGCGCCTGCGGAAGCTGCGGCAGACGCCGCCCCCGCCGAGCCGCAGCTCGTCGAGGTCTGGCGTCCCGGCGGCCGCCACGAGGACCGCAAGCCGCGCCACGAGCGGCACCGCCCCCGCCATCACCACCAGCCGCGCCCGCAGGAAGGCGCGCAGGCCGCGAGTGCTGCGCCCGGCGAGGCTGCCGAAGGCGCAAAGCCCGGTCATCGTCACGGCGGCGGTCGCAAGGACTTCCGCAAGGGCCGCGAAGAGGGCCAGGGTGGCGGACAAGGCGGCGAGCGCCGCGAGCAGCGTGACGACAAGGGTCGCCGCTTCGAGGGCCAGGATCGTAACAAGGACCGCGACAAGGATCGTGATCGCAACAAGGGCAAGTTCGGTGATCGCGAGGGCGGCCGTGGCCGCGACCGCGACAAGGGCCGCGATCGGCGCGACCGCGAATCCGGTCCGTCGCATCGCCCCTATGCTTCGAGCGCTTCCCCGCGCGAACGCGACCGGCCCATCGATCCGAACTCGCCGTTCGCAAAGCTCGCCGCGCTGAAAGAGCAGCTCGCCGGCCGCAAGGAGTAGCGTAGCGTTTTCAAGCGAAGTGCGGAGCGGTTCGCGTGAAGAAAACGCGTCAAAAGGAATAACTCCCACGACCGAGCGCCAGCGTCTCGACAAATGGCTGTGGCACGCTCGCGTGGTGAAGGCGCGCACGTCTGCGGCCGAACTCGTCGAAAGCGGCCATGTCCGCGTCAACGGCGTGCGCGAGACCTCGCCTGGGCATGCGATCAAGATCGGCGACGTCCTGACCATCGCACTCGATCGCACCGTGCGGGTCATGAAGGTGGTCGCCTTCAACGAGCGGCGCGGCGACGCAAACTCGGCGCGCCTGCTGTATGAGGAGTTGAACGAGCGCAAAGCGTAATTAATTGCGCTTGGTGTTCACTTCTTGGCCGAAGACTTGCGAAAACCAGTCACGATCGGCCGTTCCCGACCTTGCGGCGTGGGTATTTACGCGCTACGCAAGCCGCGAATTTGAGAGAGCTTTTCGGAGCGTTGTGGATGACTTACGTCGTCACTGAAAACTGCATCAAGTGCAAGTACACCGACTGCGTCGAGGTCTGCCCGGTAGATTGCTTCTACGAGGGCGAGAACATGCTGGTCATCCACCCCGATGAATGCATCGATTGCGGCGTGTGCGAGCCGGAATGCCCGGCCGACGCCATCAAGCCGGACACGGAACCGGGGCTCGAAAAATGGCTGGAAGTGAACGCCGAATACGCCAAGAGCTGGCCGAACATCACCCAGAAGAAAGATTCGCCGGAAGACGCGAAGGAATTCGACGGCAAAGAAGGCAAGTTTGAGAAATATTTTTCTCAAAACCCCGGTTCTGGAGACTAACTCGGGTCAAACTTAACCCTAATACCTTAGTCAGCGCCGCAAACAGGCCAGAAGACCCCTAAATCATTGATTTTTGCGGGAAATGTGCTATATTGGGCACATTAAGCCGAACCCCGTCAGCCCCGTTGGCCCCTCTGGGTTCCCGTGAAACCTCATGTCGAACAGGGGCGTGGCAGTTTTCCGCGCGCAGGCTGTGTCACATAAAACGCGTAAAAAGAGTACTTCTGCCAAGGCGTCACATAAGGATGCCAAAAAAGTCGCCGCGGCCAGCCGTAGCGCATCCAAGGGTCGTGCCGCGACTAAGCACACGGCTGCAAAGTCCTCGAAGAAAAGAAGCGCAATGCCTAACAAGACTGCCAAACCGGCCGCGAAAGCGACCGCTGCCAAGCCTGCAGCTCCCAAGGCTGCGGTCAAGCTTGCCGTGAAAGCGCATGTTGCCGCCGCGCCGAAAGTCCCCGTCGCTGCCGCCAAGCCCGCCGTGAAGCCGGCCGCCGCCGCGCCGAAGGTCGAGGAAAAGAAGGTCGTGACCCAGCGCCAGGGCTTCAAGGCCAATGAATTCGTCGTTTATCCCGCTCACGGCGTTGGCCAGATCCTGGCCATCGAGGAGCAGGAGATCGCCGGGGCCAAGCTCGAGCTGTTCGTCATCAACTTCATCAAGGACAAGATGACGCTGCGCGTTCCGACCGCCAAGGTCGCCAATGTCGGCATGCGCAAGCTGTCCGAGCCCGCGCTGGTCAAGAAGGCGCTGGAGACCCTCAAGGGCCGCGCCCGCGTCAAGCGCACCATGTGGTCGCGCCGCGCCCAGGAATACGAAGCGAAGATCAATTCGGGCGACATCGTCGCGATCGCGGAAGTCGTGCGCGACCTCTACCGCTCCGAATCGCAGCCCGAGCAGTCCTACTCGGAACGCCAGCTCTATGAAGCAGCGCTCGATCGTCTCTCCCGCGAGATTGCGGTGGTGCAGCACTCGACCGAGACCGAAGCGGTCAAGGAGATCGAGGCGCAGCTCGCCAAGAGCCCGCGCCGCACCAACGCCAAGGCGGAAGCCGCCGAGGGCGAGGCCGATGCGGATACCGAGGGCGATATCGACGATACCGATGGCGACGATACGGCAGTCGCCGACGAGGCCGCGTAGGCAGCAGCTTCGGCTCGCGGCAAGCAGATCCAAAGCCCGGCCGAACGGCCGGGCTTGTTCGTTTTGGTGCAAGGGCAATCGCCCTCGAAGGCCTGAGTGAAGCAAGGGAGCGGGCGGCCCGATCGTCGTGGGTGCGCAACGGACATCTAGCGAACGGGTCCGTCAGCCCTTATGCTATTGAATTCGGTCGTGAACGGCTTCGCGTCATGACCGCACGGTAGGATGGTCCAGGCCCGTCTGATAGGCGGGCCGTTGGCTTTATAGGAGCCTGGTTATGAGCCGCTCGAACCGTACCGAACATATCCGCCTCACCTCCCATCCGGAGCCCGGCGGAAAGGCGGCTTTCCCGATCCAGTGGGGCGCCGCGGACGCGCGCGCGCGGGGGCCGATCATTGGCACGGTGTCGCGAGCCCCGGACCGCAACGTCATCGGCAGCCATGGCGGTTCCTATGCCGTCTATCGTGCGCTCGCGGTCTCCGCCGGCGCGCTCGATCCAATCCGGCGTCCCGATCTCACCAACACGTTTCCGGCCGCGACCATCGGGCCATTCCCGCAATGGAGCGATCCCTCGAAGATCGTCGCGCTCGATCCCTGGGGGCATCTCGTCGCCGAAAATTTCCGCAAGGAAATCGCGGAAGGTGCCGACATCCGGCCGAGCATCGCGGTGACGCGCGCGCGGCTGGATCTGCCCGAAATCCGCGGTGCGCTGGTCGCCAAACGGCTGAAGCCGGACGGCGAGGTCGTGCACGCCAATGGCAGCGTGTCGGTGGTGAAGATCGCGATCGATCCGGTCTGGTATCTGCCGGGCCTTGCGGTGCGTTTCGGCACCACGGAGACCGAGCTGCGGCGTACCCTGTTCGAGCAGACCGCGGGCATGTTCCCTGAGCTCGTGACGCGGCCCGACATGAAGGTGTTCCTGCCGCCGATCGGCGGCACCACGGTCTACCTGTTCGGCGACGTGACGAAACTGCCCGATCATCGCACCAGGATCACCTGCCGCGTGCATGACGAATGCAACGGCTCCGACGTGTTCGGCTCCGACATCTGCACCTGCCGCCCCTACCTCATTCACGGCATCGAGGAATGCGCGCGCGGCGCGCAGGAGGGCGGGCTTGGGCTCGTCGTCTACAACCGCAAGGAAGGGCGCGCGCTCGGCGAGGTCACGAAATTCCTGGTCTACAATGCGCGCAAGCGCCAGGAGGACGGCGACGCAGCCGCCGCCTATTTCGAGCGGACCGAATGCGTGGCCGGCGTGCAGGATGCACGCTTCCAGCAACTGATGCCGGACACGATCCACTGGCTCGGCTTGAAACGCATCGATCGCTTCCTGTCGATGAGCGACATGAAATATGACGCGCTCACGGGCCAGGGCATCGATATCGTCGAGCGCGTGCCGATCCCGCTGGAGCTCATTCCGGCCGACGCGCATGTCGAGATCGCTGCCAAGAAGGCGGCCGGCTACTACGCCGAAGAGATTCCGACGGCGAAGGATCTGACCGACACGGTCGGACGCTCGCTGGAGAAATATTGAGTCACGTGATGGCGGCGGCCACAGAACGAGAGGCCCGATCGCTGCTCTCCGCGGAAGCAGTCCGCGCGCGCGCCGCGCGGATGCTCGACATCGGCCTCGACGACGGACTGACGCATTTCACGGTTCATCTCGATCGCATGGACGCTGTCGTGGATGCCGTGCTCGCGGTCACGCGACGGTCCTATCCTGCGCTGGATATTCCCTTTCACGCGCGGTGGCGGCACTTCGTCCTCGGTGGCGCCGACCGTTGGTCACGCCTCGCGGACAGCTTGTCCTGGCCGGATCGTGCCGCGCGGGCGCGCGCCGAATTCGATCTCGCCATCGTCAGCGTGTTGCTGGATGCTGGCGCCGGAGCTGACTGGTGTTACCGCGATGCCATGACGGGGCAGCACATCGGGCGCTCCGAGGGGCTTGCGCTGGCAAGCCTCGACATGTTCGAAAGGGGCGCGTTTTCCGCTGACCCGCGCTCTCCCTTCCGCGTCGATGCGGATGTGATCGCGCAACTCCCGCTCGCGCGGCTCGAGTCTGGCTTTCAGGTCACGGACAGCAATCCGCTGCTGGGGCTTGAGGGACGCACGGATTTGTTGCGGCGCTTGGGGCGGCTGGTGGCGTCTCGTCCGCAGATATTCGGTATGCATGATCGGCCACGTCCAGGCGGGTTGTTCGATCATCTCGCTGCCAAGGCGATCGACGGTGCGATCCCCGCGGCGCTCATTCTGTCCGAAGTGCTGAGCCAGCTCGGACCGATCTGGCCGTCGCGACTCGAGCTCGCCGGCATTCCGCTCGGCGATTGCTGGCGCCACCCCGCGATCAAGACCGATGACGCGACCACAGGTCTCGTGCCCCTGCACAAGCTGTCGCAATGGCTGAGCTATTCGCTGATCGAGCCCTTGCAGCGCGCCGGCTTTGACGTGACCGATATCGACGGCCTCACCGGGCTCGCCGAATACCGCAACGGCGGCTTGTTCGTGGATCACGAGGTGCTTCGTCTGCGCGACGTCGCTGATGCCGAGCGTGCGCACGCGGTGGATTCGCTGCTCGTCGTGGAGTGGCGCGCGCTGACGGTCGCGCTGCTCGACCGGCTCGCAGGTGACGTCCGCGCAAAACTCGGTCGCACGCCGGCGTCATTGCCTCTCGCCAGCATTCTGGAAGGCGGCACCTGGGCCGCGGGCCGCGCCATTGCCTTCGCGCGTCGTCCCGACGGCGCGCCGCCGCTCAAGGTGATCAGCGACGGTACGGTTTTCTAGCGCATGGTTCGAAGCTGCCGCATTGCACATCGATAATTTCAGGAGCATCGCGTCATGGAAGGCGTCACGATCGTCGATCATCCCCTGGTCCAGCACAAGCTGACGCTGGTGCGGGACAAGTCCATCTCGACGAAATCCTTCCGTGAGCTCGTCAAGGAGATCGGGATGCTGCTGTGCTACGAGGTCACGCGCGATCTTCCGCTTGCCGAGGTCGTCGTCGACACGCCGCTTGCGCGCATGCAGTCGGCCAAGATCGCCGGTAAGAAGTTGGTGTTCGTTCCGGTGCTGCGCGCAGGCACGACGTTCGTCGACGGCATGATGGACCTGGTCCCGACCGCGCGTGTCGCGCATATCGGGCTCTATCGCGAACCGCACAGCTTCGCGGCCGTCGAATATTTCTTCAAGTCGCCCTCCGACCTCGGCGAACGGCTCGCGATTGTGGTGACGCCGGTGGTCGCAACCGCCAACACGGCGGTGGCCGCAGTCGACCGGCTGAAGGAGCGCGGCGCAAAAGATATCCGGCTGGCTTGCCTGATCGCCGCGCCGGAAGGCCTCGAGCGGATTCGCGGCCTGCATCCGGACGTCCCGATCTGGACTGCGGCCATCGATGAAGGGCTCGACGAGCATGGCTACATCCTGCCCGGCCTCGGCGACGCGGGCGACCGCGCGTATGGTACGAGGTAGGGAAACGGCCAAGGCAGACAATTTCATTTGAATTCCGGCTCCGATCCGCCAATTGCAAGATGCTGGTGAGATACGGGACTTCGAAGCCGCCTTGGGTCAGATAATCGCTTCGCCAGCGAGGTGATCAAATGAAGCAGCCGCAGCTCCTGACGCGCCTTGCCTTGCCGAAGTCCGGCCGGTCGCGAGATGCGCGTGTGCAGCACGTCAATTGGATGAGCGCACTCGTGGCCCTCGGCTGGATGGCCTACATGCTGCATTCGCCTTGCCATGGACAGGAGCCGGGGCGACAAAGTGTCGATACCGGCTCAGGACAACGCGCGTTCAACAATGCATGTCGGACCTGCCATACGACCAAGGACGGCGACAATCGCTTGGGCCCGCATCTGTACAGGATCGTCGGGAGGAAGGCCGGCTCGCTGCAGGGTTATAACTACTCTAGCGCGATGAAGGGGGCGGATCTCGTGTGGGACGAAGAAAAGCTCGAGCGCTTCATCGCCAATCCGGATGAGTTGATACCGGGCAACAGCATGAAGCCATTTGGTGGACTTGCATCTGCCGACGACAGGGCAAAAATAGTTTCCTTCCTGCGATCGGACGCGTCGAGCCAATAGCTTCCCGTTTCACTCGCACGTTCGCCTTCTCACCACCGGCTTCGCCTCTCCCATATTTCCTCACCAATACCACAGGATACCCTCGGTTCGCTTTCGGCCACCGAGACGATCCGGGGCGCAGGTGTCAGGCCGGCGACCTCCATTGCCAACTTGGTTCGGATTGCCTCCTTGAACTTCTCTCGCTCTCTGATCACCAGCATGAACGAGCCTGGGCCTCCAATCACGCAATCCTCGTAATATAAATCGAGGTTATCGATATCCATCATCGAAACCGTCGTTCGTTTCATCATGATCGGCAGGCCGTTAATCGTGATGCCCTTCTCGATCGCCGCATTGCGCGCCTTGGTCACCGGGGGGCCCTCGTTGTTCGCGCCATCACCCGAAATATCGATCACGCGTCGCAGCCCGTGGTACCGATTCTGGTCGAACAGCGGTATTGCAAAATGGATCGCGCCGGAAATCGAGGTGCGCGAACCTCGGCGAACCGGCGTTTGCATGATCTCCGCAGCCAGTGCATCTGCGGATTCCGGGCCGTCGACGAGCCTCCAGGGCACGATGATCTTCTGATCATCCGATGCAGACCATTCGAAATAGGTCACCGCCAATCTCTTGCTCGGCCCGACCTTGAGCGCCTGGAGAAATTCCTCGGAGGTGACGGCCTGCGCATAACCTTCGCGCTGGACGACAAGCTCCTCCTCATCCATCGAGTAGGAGACGTCAACGGCAATGACGAGTTCGGCATCGACGGGTGGCAGAGCGTCCCTGTCGACCAATTGATGCCCGAGATTCCCGACGGCCGTGCTGGCGAAGTTGCCTCCAGCGATAACGCCTGCGATCAGCACCCTCAGGAGCCAGACATACGTGCGCATGGCGATCCTCGTTGGGGTTGTACTTGCACGCGCTTCCTGCACCGCGCGCGCGAGTCCAGTTGATTGCGGATACGTGGACAACCAGTCACTGTGTGGCGAAATGGCGCACCGGACTGCGTTGCCGCCGCTTCGGATAAAGAATGTCCGAGGCGGCTCCTGAAATCATGCTTGCGTCAAAATGGCATCGGCAAAGCTGAAAGTGGTAGCGGGATGATGGGGTCTCACAGGCCCCGCCTAGTCCCGCGCAGAGAACCCTATTGTGGTCAGTTTCGGCGCCTTCCGCTGCGCGATCATGCTCCGACGCGGAGTCAGGACGGCGATCTGATGGGGTGAAGCAGGCATACCAGCAGACTCCAGCGTCGGAGCGGGAGACTGCTCCTCAACCCCGGATGCCCCCATCACCGCAACCTGATGCGACGTGATCGGAAAGCCCATGAGTTCAAAGCTTGGAAGTTCTGCTGCCCCCGCTGAGAAGCCGACTACCATCGCCGGCGCAATTGCAACCATCAAGAACAACTTCTTCATGGCAATCTCCTTCCATCGGCTATGCGCGAAGAGTGAACCAGCTCACATCCCGCCACGATAAATTGAAATATGCTATTTTCCTGCACTCCGTAACTTGCCACTCTAGCGAACGAACGGCAGATCTTCTTGGTCAATTGCGAACGGCAGCTCCGAACCTGGGTACGTGAATTGTCAACACGCTCGGATTGTGGTTCGGCTGAATAAGTTGCCGACTGTGTGCTGATCGGAAGGAGTGACCCGCGTGGCTCTGCGAATCGAGTCAATCAGCAGATGCCTCGACGCTCTTCCGGAGAGGAGTACCATCCGGTGCGTGCGACGACAGGGTATTTGCTCAGCATCTCACGCTCCGCTTTTGCTTCGCGAGGTTCTGAGACGCGTCTGAGGTCGAAGCCCATGAGTGAAACAGGAAAGCACCAGACGTCGGAATGCTTGCCTGAACTCGCAACATTTCGACTTTCGACTGACAAGTTTCCCCAGCGAAAGCGCCTCTCCATGTGGCGCGAGGAATTCGGCGACAAGATTCTTCGGGTCGATATCGAGCCGTTGTCGGATATTCCATTCCACGCCCGGTCGACGTTGCGTATCCTGCCGGGGCTGAATGCGTTCTCTTCCACGTCTTCGCCGCTTCGATTTCGTCGCACAAGCGATGCGGCGGACGCCGATGGATCCATCGCCATCATCATAAACATGACGAAGCGCTCTGTCGTAACTCAGCGGGGTCGGGAGGCGACGCTCCGGGCTGGAGATGCCATCGCAGTGCACCACAGAAGCACCGGGAGCGTGAGCTTCGCAGGAGGAAGCTATTTCGCGCTGGTGATCCCGCGTGCCGAGCTTGCATCGCGCCTTAGCCATATCGATGAGCCGACGATGCAGCCCATCCCGCGCGAGCACACCACCCTCAGGCTCATCAGAAGCTATATGCGTCCACTATGGGACGAGCTTCGCCTGGCGACGTCCGATCTACGTTCTCTGGTCGCGACGCATGTTCACGATCTCGCGGCAATGATGCTGAGTCGGGACTGTCTGTCGGGTGAGAGCAACGCCAGCGCAGTGGTGGCGATCCGATTGGCCGCCGCCTTGGATTACATCGCTGCCCATTTTGACGACCCGGAACTCAATCTGGAAGCGGTGGCGCATAGCCAAGGCGTTTCTCCTCGCTATCTGCAGCGGCTGCTCGAAACCGCGGGGTCATCCTTTACCGCCCAGGTGAACGAGTTGCGCCTGCAACGAGCGTTCGCGCTTTTGACGGAGCCGGCCGCGAGCCCAAGACTGATTTCCGACATTGCATTGGAGGTCGGCTTTTCCGATATCTCCTATTTCAATCGATCGTTTCACTCGCGCTTTGGCGAGTCGCCGAGTGGCATACGGGCTCAGTCAAGAAGGTCCGATTGAGGCCGCTGGACCGGAACTCCGTGGCCGGAGTTCGCCGGCCGAATGATAGCGGTGGCGGTGGTCCGCGCGCTGAACCGTATCCGCCAACCCCGTCGCGATCGCTGCGATCTACGGCTCTCCCGCGCGGGCCTGCGTCCAGATCGCGACCGGCTGCTCGAGGCCGCGGACCGTCTGCGGGGCCTGGGCCATCAGCGGACGAAACGCCTCCTCGGCATCGCCGAGCTCGACCCTGGCGCGCCTGACGAGATCGTCGCTGGCCACCAGCGCGCAGCCGAGCGTGCGCGTCAAGGATTCGAGCCGGCTTGCCGCGTTCACGGTCGAGCCGATCACCGCAAATTCGAGACAGGTGACCCCGATGTCGCCGAGCACCACGGGTCCATAATGCAGGCCAAAGCTGACGCGGATCGGAGACTCGCCGGCCGCCTTGCGCTGCCCGTTCCAGCGATCCGCGGCCGCCATCATCGCCTGCGCGCAGCGTAGTGCGTTGCTGGCATCAAGCTTGCCGACGAAGGGTGTGCCGAAGGTCGCCATCAGCCCGTCGCCGAGATATTTGTCCAGCGTGCCGCTGTGGCGGAACACCTCCTGCTCCATCAGCGCGTGGAATTCGCGCAAGGTGCGCACGACGTCCTCCGGCGTGCGCGCGTCGGCAAAGGCCGTGAAGCCGACGATGTCGACGAACAGCACCGCGACGTTTTGGGTGCGCACCTGCTTCAGCGGCTCGTCGTGCCGCGACAGCTCGTCGACCACGTTTGGCGAGAAATAGCGCGCGAGATTGCCGCGTTCGCGCTCCACCGCGGCATGACGGATCAGGAGATCATTGCTGCGACGCACCGCCAGAGCGAGCGTCGCCGCGACGATCATGAACACGACGATCTCCTGGATGCGCGTGCCGAGCGCGATCGAACTTGGCGAGATCAACTGAAACAGCCTGTGATCGCTGCCGATCGCCGCGGCGATGCGGGCGGTTAGTTCAGGGTCGCGATCGGGTTGCGACCACACCCAGGCAACGCCGATGATCCAAAGAGCCGCGGTCCACGTTCCGACGGCTATGACGGTGCGCCAGGAGTAGGCCAGCGTCGCACCCGACAGCAGCACGAAGAAATAGATGAAGTTGCCCAAATGGAATTGCATCGCCACGGGCAAGCGCGCGGATCCGAACGGATTCGGCACGATGAGGATCAAGGTCAGCAGTGCGAGGTCGCAGAACAACAGCGCCAGCTCCGGCCTCGACACGCCAACCCGGCCAACCCTGACCTGGGCCCAGCCAATCAGGGCGAACAGGCCAAGCAGCGCCACATAATAGAGCTGGTCCCAAACCGGATTGATGTAGATGAGCAGGCAAGCGATCACCGCGAGCGCGACATAGCGCGCCCGCACCGCCAGCCGCAGGCCCTCCTGCTTGGCCGCTGCGAGCGCGGCCTGGGCAAACTCGACGGTTTCGGTCTCGCGCCGATCGCGCGCACGCGGCAATACGGCAGACAGGTCAAGGCGCTCGACAAGCGTGGTCACGGGGTGGTCTCCTCGCGTGGCCTCTGCGGCCGTTGGGCAGCCGCGTAGGATGGTTAGCGTAGCGTAACGCACCTCGTCCGCTTCCGCGAAGACAAACGGTGGTGGGTTGCGCGGACCCGTTGGCTAACCGACCCTACAATCACGGCGAGGGATTCCCGCTCACTTCACCGGCCGCTTCTCGAGCTTTCTTGCCAGCGTGCGGCGGTGCATGCCGAGCCGCCGCGCGGCTTCCGAGATGTTGAAATCGGTCTCGATCAGGGTCTGGTGGATGCGCTCCCACTCCAGCGTCTTGATCGAGGTTGGCCGGCTGTCCAGTGCCACCTCGGCATTGCCTTCGGCCTTCTGGAACGCGGCTTCGATGTCGTCGGTGTTGGAGGGCTTTGCGAGATAGTGGCAGGCTCCGAGCTTGATCGCCTCCACTGCGGTGGCGATGCTGGCAAAGCCCGTGAGCACCACGATCAGCGTGTCGGGATCATGGCTGTGCAGCAGCTCGACGCAGGCAAGCCCCGAGGCGCCGCCGAGCTTGAGGTCGACGACGGCGCGGCCGAACGACTTGTCCTCGAGCTCCTTCCGGACCTCTTCGATCGAGGCCGCAATCACCACGGAATAGCCGCGACGCTCGAACGAGCGCTTCAGCGTGCGCGCGAAGCCAGCATCGTCCTCGACAATGATCAGCGACTGCTCAGGCACCAAAACCGTCTCCGATGGCGAGCGTGGAGAGCGGCAGCACGAGTCGCACGGTGGCGCCGCGCTTTCTGTGGTTCTCCGCGGTCACCATGCCCCCAAGCTTGCGCACGACATTGACCACCAGGAACAGGCCGAGCCCGCCGCCGGCGCGGCCCTTGCTCGACTGGTAGGGCTTTCCGAGCTGCGCCAGCATCTCCGGCGCGAAGCCCTGGCCGCGGTCGCTGATCGACAGCACGAGCTTGTCGTCCTCGCGCTCGGCCAAGAGCTCGACCCACTCGCGCGAGACCTCGTAGGCGTTGTCGAGCACGTTGAAGATCACCTGCTTCAGCGCGATGTCGGAGACGATCGCGACGTCGTCGCCAAACGTGTTGGTGAAGTAGAGCGTGCGCGCCGAGCGCGCGTTGCGCCATTCCTCGACCAGCGCCGTCAGGAAGGCTGCCACGGTCGTCGGCGCCGATCCCTCGCCGCGGGCTTCGCCGGCGGAGACCAGGATGCCCGTCACGATCGATTTGCAGCGTTGCAGCGAGGTCTCCATCTCGGCGAGATCCTCGGCGAGCTCGTGGTCGCCCGCCAGATCCGGCATGCGGCGCCAATCGTTGAGGATCACCGAGAGCGAGGCGAGCGGGGTGCCGAGCTCATGCGCGGCGCCCGAGGCGAGCAGGCCCATGCGGACGATGTGGTCCTGCTCGGCGGCATGCTGGCGCAGCGCCGCCAGATGGGCATCGCGATCGCGCAGGTTCCTGTTGATGCGGGTCACGAACACCACCAGCAGCACCGCGTTGAGCACGAATCCAAAGAGCATCCCGACGACTGTCAGGCTGTAGGTGTCGCTGAGGGGGTTGTGCGGCAGGTCCAGCGGCCGGTAGGCGAGCGTCAGCCAGACGAAGGCGGCGCAGGTCAGTGCCACCAGCGACCAGGTCGAGCGCGCATCGAGCAGCACCGCGCCCAGCGTCACCTGCAACAGGAACAGCGAGGTGAAGGGATTGGTGGCGCCGCCGCTGAGGTAAAGCTGCGCCGTCAGCGCGGCGACGTCCAGCATCAGCGCGACCAGCAGCTCGTTGTTGGTGATCGCGGCGCGATGGCGCACCCAGACCAGGCTCGAAATGTTGAGCAGCACCAGCGCCGAGATCACAGCGCCCATCCGCGTGAGCGGCAGCTCGATGCCAAGCCCGAAATGCGCCGTCCCGATCGTGACGATCTGGCCGACGACCGCGGTCCAGCGCAGCTGGATCAGCAGCGCCATGTTCTTGCGGTTGGTCTCGTCGTCGGTCGGCGCGGGCAGCGACGTCGCGGTCAATTCGGTGCGGCCCTCCACCTGTACGGGAAGCGCGGCCGCGTCATATCCGAGAGAGAGCTTTTCCTTCTCAGGTCGGCTCGACGATCGTTCCAGCATCTGATCCCGTCCCGCGGGCGGCGGCCTCGCCGGCCCTTTCGTGGACAAAGCGCCCGCGGCGGAACAGCCCGCCGCCGAATGTGACGAAGAGTTTACCGGCCAGCATAATGGCCAGAGCAAACCATGTCAGCGCGTAAATCAGGTGGTTATTGGGAAAGCGGATCACGGTCAATCCGCCGATCGGAAAGACGCCGGCATTAGGGGCCGCGTCGGCATCGATGAAGAAGGGCGCGACCTCGCCAAGGCCACGCGTGGCGGCGATCGCCGCGACGTCGCGCGAATACCAGCGGTCATGCGCGGGATCGTTGTCGCGCAGGAAGCCGCCCTTCGGCTCGCTCATGCGCAGGAGGCCGGTGAGCTCGATCGTGCCGGATACGTTACCATCCGGCCGCGTCGCAGGATCACGCTTCTCCACCGGCACGAAGCCGCGATTGATCAAGACGAGTGTGCCGTCGTCGCGCTGAAACGGCGTCAGCACCCAGAAGCCGGCGCCTTCCTCCGTCACGGCTTTGACCAGCGTCTCCCGGTCGTTCAGCAGGCGGCCGGTGACGCTGACGTGGCGGTATTCGTCGGTCGCGGCGGTGACCGCGGGCCAGGTCGCAGGCGGCGGCAACATGGTCGGCGCGGCCTGAACGCGCGTCTCTACGCGGTCGATCAGCGCCAGCTTCCAGGCGCGCCGTTCGATCTGCCAGACGCCGAGGCCGATCAGGATGGCGATGGCGAGGAGGGAGAGCGTCGTGAGCCACAAAGGCGGGCGCGCAGCCCTGGTACGACTGCGCGCTTTCCGTCCGTCGTGTCTCATGGCTGCGATCACTTCATCCCGCTCATCTGGTGGATCGGCATCATGTTGCTGTTGAGGTGGTTCATCACCCACAGCGAGCCGGACAGCGCGATCACGACCATGACGATGGTGAAGATCATCGCCATCATGCTCCAGCCGCCCTCGGCCCTGGCGTTCATGTGCAGGAAGTAGATCATGTGCACGACGATCTGCACGATTGCGAACGCCATGATCACGAGCGCGGTGATCTGCTTGCTCGGCAGCGTACCGCTCATCACCAGCCAGAACGGGATCGCGGTCAGCACGACCGAGAGCACGAAGCCGAGCATATAGGTCGAGAATGAGCCATGGGCATGGCTGTCGCCGTGGTGATGGTCGTCCGCATGGGCGGCGTGGGTATCGGTGCTCATCGCAGAACTCCCAGGAGATAGACGAAGGTAAAGACGCCGATCCAGACCACATCGAGGAAGTGCCAGAACATCGACAGGCACATCAGCCGGCGGCGGTTGGCCTCGATCAGGCCGAAGCGCCAGACCTGCACCATCAGCGTTACCAGCCAGATCAGGCCGCAGCTGACGTGCAGGCCGTGGGTGCCGACCAGGGTGAAGAAGGCGGACAGGAAGGCGCTGCGCTGCGGGGTGGCGCCTTCGTGGATCATGTGGGCGAACTCGGTGAGCTCGATGCCGATGAAGGCGAGACCGAACAGGCCGGTAATCGCCAGCCACATCTGCGTCTGAGCGATCTTGTTCTGCTGCATCGTCAGCATCGCAAAACCGTAAGTGATCGACGACAGCAGCAGCATCGATGTGTTCACGGCGACCAGCGATAGGTCGAACAGGTCCTTGGGCGCGGGACCGGCGGCGTAGTTGCCGCCGAGCACGCCGAAGGTGGCGAACAGGATCGCAAAGATGAGGCAGTCGCTCATCAGATAGATCCAGAAGCCGAGCGAGGTGCTGTAGCCTTCCGGATGCGGATGCTCGTCGGCGAGGTAGAAGATCGGCTCGCCGGATTGGGTCGGTTTGATAGCGACAGTCATCTACTTGGCTCCGGCGAGCAGTTTGGTACGCGCATCCTCGCTCCGGACGACGTCGTCGGCCGGAATGTCGAAGTCGCGGTGATAGTTGAAGGTGTGGCCGATGCCGACGGCGAGCATCGCGATGAAGCTCACGGCGGCCAGCCACCAGATGTACCAGATCAGGCCGAATCCCATCGCGGTGGCGAAGCCGGCGAGGATGATGCCGGTGCCGGTGCTGCTGGGCATGTGGATTGGCTTGAACCCGGTGAGCGGACGCTGGTAGCCGCGCTTCTTCATGTCCCACCACGCGTCATTGTCGTGAACGACGGGCGTGAAAGCGAAGTTGTAGTCCGGCGGGGGCGAGGAGGTGGCCCATTCCAGCGTGCGCGCGTCCCAGGGATCGCCGGTGACGTCCTTGAGCTGCTCGCGCTTGAGGAAGCTGACCGCGAACTGCATCAGCATGCTGAGGATGCCGAGGAAGACGAGGACGGCGCCGATCGCAGCAATGACGAACCAGATCTGAAGCGAAGGATCGTCGAACACGCGCAGGCGGCGGGTCACGCCCATCAGGCCGAGGACGTAGAGCGGCATGAAGGCGAGGTAGAAGCCGGTGACCCAGAACCAGAACGACAGCTTGCCCCAGAACGGATCGAGCTTGAAGCCGAACGCCTTCGGGAACCAGTAGTTGATGCCGGCGAACGCGCCGAACACCACGCCACCGATGATCACGTTGTGGAAGTGCGCGATCAGGAACAGGCTGTTGTGCAGGACGAAGTCGGCCGGCGGCACTGCGAGCAGCACGCCGGTCATGCCGCCGAGCACAAAGGTCAGCATGAAGGCGATCGTCCAAAGCATCGGCAGCTCGTAGCGAATTCGGCCGCGATACATCGTGAACAGCCAGTTGAACATCTTCGCGCCCGTCGGGATCGAGATGATCATCGTGGTGATGCCGAAGAAGGAGTTGACGCTGGCGCCCGATCCCATCGTGAAGAAGTGGTGCAGCCAGACCAGGTACGACAGGATGGTGATGACGACTGTGGCGTAGACCATCGAGGTGTAGCCGAACAGCCGCTTGCCGGAGAAGGTCGAGGTCACCTCGGAGAAGATGCCGAACGCTGGCAAAACCAGGATGTAGACCTCGGGATGGCCCCAGATCCAGATCAGGTTCACATACATCATCGGGCTGCCGCCGAAATCGTTCGTGAAGAAGTTGGTGCCGACGTAGCGGTCGAGCGAGAGCAGCGCGAGCACGACGGTCAGGACCGGGAAGGAGGCGACGATCAGGATGTTGGTGCAGAGCGAGGTCCAGGTGAACACCGGCATCTTCATCATGGTCATGCCGGGGCAGCGCAGCTTGACGATGGTGCAGATCAGGTTGATGCCGGATAAGGTCGTTCCGACGCCTGCGACCTGCAGCGCCCAGATGTAATAGTCTACGCCGACGTCGGGACTGTAGCCGATGTTCGACAGCGGCGGATAAGCCAGCCAGCCGGTGCGGGCGAATTCGCCGATGAACAGCGACGCCATCACCAGCACCGCACCGCCGACCGTCATCCAGAAGCTGAAATTGTTCAGGAACGGGAACGACACGTCGCGGGCGCCGATCTGGAGCGGCACGACGTAGTTCATCAGGCCCGTGACCAGCGGCATCGCCACGAAGAAGATCATGATCACGCCGTGGGCGGTGAAGACCTGGTCGTAGTGATGGGCGTTGAGGTAGCCTTCGGAGCCGCCAAACGCGAGCGCCTGCTGCCCACGCATCATGAGGGCGTCGGCGAAACCACGCAACAGCATCACGATGCCGAGGATCATGTACATGATGCCGATGCGCTTGTGGTCCACGGTGGTGAACCATTCGCGCCAGAGGTAGCCCCAGAGACGGAAATAGGTGAGGCCGCCGAGCAGCGTGATGCCGCCGAGCGCGACCACCGCGAAGGTGCCAACGACGATCGGCTCGTGCAGTGGCAGCGACTCGATGCCGAGCCGGCCAAAGATGAGCTTGATGAGATCAGGAGACATGCGTGCTCTCTTTAGGAGTCTGACTTCGGACGTTGTCCGAGGAAGAAGGATGAGGACTTGAGCGGCGTGAAGCTCGGCCGCTTCAAGCCGGCGCCAAGCAGCGGCGTGGCGTCGCGGGGCTCCTTGATCGCCGCGGTCGTCTGGCCCTGCGGAGCGTCAGGCGTGCAGGTGCCGGCAACGAAGGTCGGCTCCGGCCCAAGCGGCGTGCCGCGGCGGGCATACTTGTCGTAGGCGAGCGGCAGGATGTTGTTCAGGCCCTCATGACCGAGGCCGCCCTTGGCGTCGATCGCCATCATCTCGCTCTGGCACATCTTGCCGGTCTCGACGCACATGTTGAGGATCAGGCGGTAGAGATCGGCATCGATGGTGCCGTAGCGCCGCACCGGCTCGTTCTGGCTCGGCTTCTCGAGCTGGAGATATTCGGCGCGGCCGAGCGTGCCGCCGGCGGCTTTCGCGCGTCCGATCCACTCGCCAAAGCCCTTGTCGTCCAGGCCGTGGAAGGCGAAGTGCATGCCGGAGAAGCCGGCGCCGCTGTAGTTCGCCGAAAAGCCCTTGTAAGTGCCGGCGTGGTTCACGACGGCGTGGAGCTTGGTCTCCATGCCCGGCATCGCATAGATCTGGCCGGCGAGCGCGGGGATATAGAACGAGTTCATCACCGTCGAGGCGGTGATGTGGAAGTCGATCGGGCGATCGACGGGAGCAGCCAACTCGTTGACGGTGGCGATGCCGTAGTCGCGATAGATGAAGAGCCATTTCCAGTCGAGCGCGACGACATCGATCTCGAGTGGCACCGTCGCCTCATCGACCCGACGATCGGCGGCGATGCGGTCCAGTGAACGGTAGGGATCGAGCAGATGCGTGCCCATCCAGGTCAGCGCACCCAGGCAAACGATGATCAGCAGCGGCGCCGACCAGATCACCAGCTCGAGCTTGGTCGAATGGTCCCATTCGGGCTCGTAGCGCGCGGCCTTGTTGGACTCGCGATAGCGCCAGGCGAACAGCACCGTCAGCGCCATCACGGGCACGACGATGAGGAGCATCAGGACGGTGGAGATGATGACGAGGTCGCGCTGTTGCGCTGCGATATCACCGGCCGGCGCAAGCACGATGAAGTTGCAGCCACTTAGGACGACTGCCAAAGGTAGTAGCGCCAGGATCCGTAGACGGGACACAGGTAGGCCTTTTGGTTGAAAATTTCGTAGTGCAGCCAAGGCGTAGCTGCGGCGCACCAATTGGGACATTGGACAATTTGTCCAATGTTGCAGTGCGGAATGGTGGGCCAGAGAGGGGGGAGAATGCCCGGCGACCGCCGGGTGGTCGGCTTTGGTTCTCAGGACGTTAAGAGCACACGATGGCGATGGCACAGACCCCCGCAATGGCAGGCGTAAACCCGGGCGAGCATGGTCACGACCAGGCCAATCCCGGCGAGATCGCCATCGGCGTCATCATCGGGCGCACCTCGGAGTTCTTCGACTTCTTCGTCTATGCGATCGCCTCGGTGATCGTGTTTCCGCGCCTGGTCTTTCCGTTCGCCACCGAACTGACCGGCACACTTTATTCATTCGCGATCTTCGCGCTCGCCTTCATGGCGCGGCCGCTCGGCACCGTCATCTTCATGACGGTCGACCGCGAATACGGCAGGACAGCAAAACTGGTCGCCGCGCTGTTCCTCCTGGGCACCGCGACGGTGGCGATCGCGTTCCTGCCCGGCTACAGCGACATCGGCGCGGCCGCGATCTGGCTCCTGGCGCTGGCGCGAGCAGCCCAAGGTCTCGCCTGGGGCGGCGCGTGGGACGGGCTTGCCTCTCTGCTCGCGCTCAACGCGCCGCCGAACAAGCGCGGCTGGTACGCGATGGTGCCGCAGCTCGGCGCGCCGCTCGGGCTGATCGTGGCGAGCGCGCTGTTTGCGTATTTCGCCGGCAATCTCTCGGCCGACGATTTCTTCGACTGGGGCTGGCGCTATCCGTTCTTCGTCGCCTTCGCCATCAACGTCGTGGCGCTGTTTGCGCGCCTGCGCATGGTCGCGACGGAGGAATATGCCTCGCTGTTCGAGACCCGTGACTTGCAGCCCTCGCGCATCTCCGACACCGTCGCGCGCGAAGGCCACAACATCATGCTCGGGGCCTTCGCGCCGCTGGCGAGCTTCGCGCTGTTCCACATGGTCACGGTGTTTCCGCTGTCCTGGGTATTTCTGTTCACCCATGAGAGCCCGGTAAGGTTCCTGATGATCGAGATCGTCGGCGCCGCCTTCGGCGTCGCGGCGATCGTGGCCTCCGGCATTATCGCCGACCGCGTCGGCCGCAAGTCGCTGCTGATGGGCTCGGCGATCGCAATCGCGGTCTATAGCGGCTTTGCCCCGCAGCTGCTCGATGCCGGCGCGTTCGGTGAGACCATCTACATGGTGCTCGGTTTCATTCTGCTCGGTCTGTCCTTCGGCCAGTCTTCCGGTGCGATCGCCTCCAACTTCAAGCAGATGTACCGTTACACGGCCTCGGCGCTCACCTCCGACATGGCCTGGCTGTTCGGCGCCGGCTTTGCCCCGCTCGCCGCGCTCCTGCTTGCCACCAATCTCGGCGTCATTGCCTCGGGTGCCTATCTGCTCTCCGGCGCATTGTGGACGCTGATGGCGCTCTGGCTGAGCGGCCAGCGCGAACGCGGCGATATGGATGCGGGTAGTTAGTTAGGTCCGTCGGCGGCCGCACCAACTCGGGTGCGGTAGGGTGGGCAAAGGCGCTCTTGCGCCGTGCCCACCATCCATCCGCGATTGCACCAGAAGTGGTGGGCACGCTTGCGCTTTGCCCACCCTAGAGACCTTAATCCACCACGATCTTCACGCGGTCGCGCACTTTCACCTGCGCGTGGGCGTCGAGGCCGTTGAGCACGCGGAAGCGCTCGGTCGGATGATCGACGCCGGCCATACGATGGGCGAGCGATTCCACGGTGTCGCCGGGCTGCACGGTGATCACCTTGATGCGCAGGGGACGGGCGGCCTGGATCTCCTCGAGCGTCAGGCGGCGGAATGAGTTCACTGTCTCGCGCGCATTGCGCTCGCTCTCGGTGGTCTTCTGCCGGCTCGCGAAGATGAAGCGGTAGACGTCGCTGCCGAAGCGCAGCGCGTAGACCTTGAATTGCCACTGGTCGCCCTTGGCGGTCACCGCGGCTGCCGGAAAGCCGTTGATGGTGATGTCCTCAGTCGAGGATTTGTCGACGCCTTCCATCCAGCCGGAATTGAGATAGTCGCCGAGCGTCTGCTCGGCCGGCACCCGTACGACGTCGAAGCGCATCGCCTGCGAGCCGCCCTCGCGCACGCCGATCACCGCCTGCGCGGTGTTGTCGAGCGTGAAATTGTCGGGCGCCTGGAAGGTGAAGCCGAGCTTGGGGTGCAGGAAGCGGCGGCCGCGGACAAAGCCTTCGCTCGGGTCCTCGCCATAGACGATGTTGTCGATCGCGCCGAGATAGGTCTCGCGGTCGCGCTCGGCGTCCTCCGGCGCTGCATATTGCCGCGCGATCGTCTGTGCGTTCTGCACGCGCTCGGGGGTAGCCGGATGCGAGGAGGTGAAATCCTGCGCGCGCGGATCGAGCGCGTTCTTGCCAGCCTTCAGCTCGGCATTACGCTCCATCGCCGAAAGGAAGCGCGCCGCGCCATAGGGATCGAAATGCGCCCGCGCGGAGATGCCGACGCCGATGCCGTCGGCCTCGAACTCCTGGTTGCGCGAAAAGCTCGCCATGGTGAGCTTGGTCTTGGCAAGCGCGAGCGCGGTGAGCTCGGGATCGTTGCTCATGTCGGTGACGACGCGGGTGACGATCGCGGCCTGGCGCGCCTGGTCCTCGCGCATCGCGGCGTGCTTGGACAGCACATGCGCCATCTCGTGGCTGAGCACGGACGACAATTCGGAGGTGTCGCTGGCGAGCGCGAGCAGGCCGCGCGTGACATAGAGTTGACCGTTCGGCAGCGCGAAGGCATTCACTGCGCCGGAATTCAGGATCGTGACCTTGTAGCCCTGGTCGGGTCGATCGGAGGCCGCGACCAGCCGCTCGACCGTCTTGGTGACGAGCTGCTCGAGCCGGGGATCGTCATAGGCGCCCCCATAGCTGGCAAGGATGCGCTCGTGCTCCTTCTCCGTGGCCGGCGTCTGCGCGACCGCAGGTTTTGGCTTGGGCACGGTGACGACAGGCGGGGCCGCGGTCTGGAAGCGGCCCATGTCGCCGCACCCCGAGAGCAGCGCACCCAGGCCAACAGATAGGCCAACCCAAAGCCCAGCCGGCGCAACCCGAAGGCGGCGGCTCACCTCTGTTCCGCGTCCCAAAACCCCATCCACGTCGCTTAACCCGTGCCTGGCCTTAAGGCCTTACCCCGGCTAGTTCGTGCCCAATAATTCGATCTGCCCCACCCGGAGCGCGTCAATCCGCGGCCCCACACTCCCCTCGACCCAGCCCCGGACTCGAATCTTCCGATTTTCCAGGGACTTGAGAACGATCCCGGCGTTCTCGAAGGCCGGAACCATGCGCCTTGAAATAGTCACAGCAAAGCCGCGTGTCCAGTTCCGGCCGAAGTTGAGGTAAGTCGTTGCCCCAGCTTGCCGGACGGAGAGCACTTTACCCTCGACCACTACGAAGCGCCCGATCCCGGCCAAAATATCGTCCGGACTTTCCGCGTTTTTTATGGCCGACGGGTCAGCCCAGCTGCCCTTTTTTCCGCGTCGCGCCTCTGCTTCCGCCGCCATCAGGGCGGCCGCGCAATCCTTGTCTGCGATCTCAGCCGAGACCATTGCATCACCTTGGGACAACAATAGGGCCTGCACGGAGGTATCGTTCTCGCCGAGGAAAACCAGCGCAGGCTGGCGGCCGTAGCGGTCCGGCGTGTCATCGGTGCC
This sequence comes from Bradyrhizobium sp. UFLA05-112, assembly GCF_053572325.1. NCBI lineage: Bacteria > Pseudomonadati > Pseudomonadota > Alphaproteobacteria > Hyphomicrobiales > Nitrobacteraceae > Bradyrhizobium > Bradyrhizobium sp. UFLA05-112. Next base: position 24,620 of record NZ_JBANBK010000041.1, read on the forward strand.
GCGCAGGCGAACGTCGCGGCCGACGAGCATCGCCGCTAGCGCCTGCTTCGTTGTTGCAGTGGGCTCGATGCCGAGGAGGCGCGCTTCGCGCCCGTCGTCGAGACGCAAGCTACGCGCATCGACGATGTCGGCGACGCGGCCTTCACCCTGGGACTCGAACTGGCAGGCAGCTGCAAAGGCTGTGCCGTGCGACATGATGAGAAGTGATGCGGCAGCAAAAAAGAAGAGGAGTGATTGGTTCACGCGACCCGGCAAGGTTGTTCTGCGCTCCACTCTTAACTCAAACGTGGTTGCCATCGAAGAGGCTTGGGGCCGGATTAGCGACGGGGCTGCCACATCCTCAGTCATTGCGAGCGCAGCGAAGCAATCCAGAGTCTTGCCGCGGCGGGATTCTGGATTGCTTCGCTGCGCTCGCAACGACCATGTGGAGGCATCTGCGGCCCAAGCGCCATTCCGCTTTGCGGAAAACAAACGTTTTTCCTCGCGACGCGGCCGCGCTTGCTGCACCCTTACGCATGCTGCATGATCGCGCGAATACTAACAACCAAGCCACCATCAGAGTACGGCGCGACAAGGGAGGTTTTCGATGAAGAGGATTTTGTCGGGCATTTTTGTCGCGGCGTTGGTCGCCAGCACAGTTCAAGCCCAGGACAAAGCCCAAGACAAGCCGCCTCTCAAGCTCGGCGGCATTCTCGACATGTCGAGCCTCTACGCCGACATCACCGGCTCCGGCAGCGAAATGGCGGCCAGGATGGCGGCGGAGGATTTCGGCGGCGAGGTGTTGGGCCGCAAGATCGAGATCCTCGCGGCCGATCATCTCAACAAGGCGGACCTTGCCGCCAACATCGCCCGCGACATGATCGACAACCAGGGCGTCGAGATGATCTACGACGTCGCGGCCTCAGCCACCGCGCTTGCCGCCGGCGAGATCGCGAAGGCGCGCAACAAGATCGTCATCTTCAACGGGCCCGGCTCGATCCGGCTGACCAACGAGGCCTGCGGTCCCTATACCGTGCATTACGTCTTCGACACCTTTGCGCAGGCCAACACGACCGGCCTTGCGGCCGTGAAGTCCGGTCTCGACACCTGGTTCTTCCTCACCGCCGATTACGCGTTCGGCCAGGACCTGGAGAAGGACACCAGCAATGTCGTGGTGAAGGCCGGCGGCAAGGTGCTGGGCAATGTCCGTCACCCCCTCAACACGTCCGACTTCTCGTCCTTCCTGCTTCAGGCGCAGGCCTCCAAGGCCAAGGTGATCGGACTTGCCAACGCCGGCGGCGATACCGTCAACGCCATCAAGCAGTCGTCGGAGTTCGGCATCATGAAGGGCGGCCAGAAGATCTCACCGCTGCTCGCCTTCGTTACCGACATCGATTCGATCGGGCTGGAAACCGCGCAGGGCCTGCTGCTGGCGGAAGCCTTCTACTGGGACATGAACGACGAGACGCGCGCTTTCTCAAAGCGCTTCATGGAGCGCGTGAAGCGGCCGCCGACCTCGGCGCAAGCCGGCGTGTATTCCTCGGTCACGCATTATCTGAAAGCCGTGAAGGCGGCCGGCACCACCGATGCTGCCGCGGTCATGAAGGTGATGAAGGGGACGCCGATCAACGACTTCTTCGCGCATGATGGCAAGATCCGTGACGACGGCCGCATGGTGCACGACATGTACCTGTTCGAGGTCAAGAAGCCGTCGGAGTCCAAAGGACGCTGGGACGACTACAAGCTGCTCGCCACCGTGCCCGGCAACGAGGCGTTCCAGTCGCTCGAGCAGTCACGCTGTCCGCTGGTGAAGAAATAGCACTCATTGCGAGGAGCGAGTCCAACAACAGATCGTCATCCCGGGCTCGCGCCAAGTGGCGCGCCCCGGAACGACGATGTGAGAGAGTGGTGCCATAGAAGAAAGGCAAACATCCATGAGCAACGACATGGTCCTGCAAAAGCTCGAAGGCGGGCTGCTCACCATCACCATGAACCGTCCCGAGCGCAAGAATGCGCTCAACCCCGACATGGTGAGCGGGCTGGTGGAGGCGGCGCGGCGCGCGGCCGATGATCCGGATGTGCGCGCGGTGCTGTTCAAGGGCGCAGGCGGCAGCTTCTGCGTCGGCGGCGACGTCAAGTCGATGGCCGAGGGGCGCGCGCCGCTGCCTTTCGAGACCAAGCTCGCGAACCTGCGCCGCGGCATGGAGGTCTCGCGCATCCTGCACCAGATGCCCAAGCCCGTGGTGGCGCAGCTCGATGGCGCCGCGGCCGGTGCGGGTCTCTCAATGGCGCTGTCCTGCGATCTGCGCATCGCCAGCGAGTCCTGCAAGATCACCACCGCCTTCGCAAAGGTCGGCTTTTCCGGCGATTATGGCGGCACCTATTTCCTTACCCAACTCATCGGCAGCGCACGGGCGCGCGAGCTCTATCTGATGTCGCCGGTCCTGAGTGCGAAGGAGGCGCAGGCGATCGGGATGGTGACGAAAGTGGTGCCTGACGCCGAGATCGACGCCACCGCGCACGAGCTCGCGCTGTCGCTGGCGCAGGGCCCCTCGATCGCGCTCGGCTATATCAAGCGCAACATCAACAATGCCGAGCACCTGCCGCTCGAGGATTGCTTCGACGGCGAAGCCATTCATCACACCCGCTGTGGCGATACAGAGGACCACAAGGAAGCCGCAAAGGCGTTTGTCGAGAAGCGGAAACCCACCTTCAAGGGCGCCTGACCATGGCGCCCTATATGCGCTTGCGGCAGATCTGCCTGGTCGCGCCGCAGCTCGAGCCCGTGATCTCAGATATCGCGGGCATCATGGGCCTTTCCGTCTGCTATCGCGACGCCAATGTCGCGAAGTATGGCCTGGAGAACGCGCTGCTGCCGGTCGACACGATCCTGCTGGAGGTGGTGGCGCCGTCCAGGGACGGCACCGCAGCCGGTCGCTTCATCGCCAAGACCGGCGGTCGCGGCGGCTATATGGCAATCTTCTGCTGTGACGACCCGGACGCGCGCGGCCGCAACGCGAATGCAATGGGCGTACGCACCGCGAACGTCATCGATCATCCGCCCTATCACGGCGTGCAACTGCATCCCCGCGATTGCCGCGCCGCCTTCATCGAGTTCAACCACACCAAGGGCAGCGATGATGTCTTGGGGCCCTATCCGCCCGCCGGGCCGGACTGGCAAAAGTTCATCCGCAAGGACGTGACGCAGGCGCTATCGGCGGTCGAGATGCAGAGCCCGGATCCGCAAGGCCTGGCCGAGCATTGGGGCAAGCTGATCGGCGTCGCGCCGAGCAAGGCAGAGGGCGGCGAGACCGAGCTGAAGCTGCCTAACGCGAGCTTCCGCTTCGTCAAGGGTGGAGCTGAGATCATGAGCGCGCTGGAGTTCAGGGTGGCCGATGTCGCAAGCGTGCTTCATGCGGCAAGGGCGAAGGGGCTCGCAGTGGCGGGGAATGAGTTTCTGTTGGGTGGGGTGACGTTCCGACTCAGCGCTTGAGCAGTTGGCACATTTGCCCGTTGGGTCGTCATGCCCGGGCTCGTCCCGGGCATCCACGTTCCTGACCCGAGAAGCTGGCGCGTGAGGCGAGGCGTGGATGGCCGGGACAAGCCCGGCCATGACGGGGATAGGTTGAACACGAGCAGAGAGATACATACCCCCATGCCGCATCCGCTCGACAGCTTCTTCGCGCCCGCAAGCATCGCGCTGATCGGCGCCTCCCGCGATCACGACAAGATTCCGGGGCGGCTGCTGTCGATGCTGCGCAAGAACGAGTATCCCGGGCAAATCTATCCGGTGAACCCGAACTACGCAGAGATCGACGGGCTCGCCTGCTACAAGGCGATCGCGGACATCGGCGCGCCGATCGATCTCGCCGTCGTCATCATTCCGGCGCGCGCAGTGCTGACCGCGCTCGAGCAATGCGCTGCCGCCGGCGTGAAGAACGCCGTCATCATCTCCTCCGGTTTTGCGGAGGAGGGCGGCGGCAGCGCCGCGATGCAGGAGGCAATCGCTGATCTGGCAAGGCGCACTGGCATGCGCATCTCCGGCCCGAACGCCGAAGGCTTTTTCAGCCAGGTTCAGCACGTGGCGGCGACGTTCAGTCCGGCCGTCGACGTCAAGCCCGGCATGGCGCCGTTGGTTGCGACCACGCGACGGATCGGCATCGTCGCGCAAAGCGGCGGCATCGGCTTTGCCTATTACAATCGCGCCAAGGCGCTCGGCGTTGCAGTAAGCTACGTCGTCTCTACCGGCAACGAATCCGATCTCGGAGCCGGCGAGTTTCTGGACTACCTGGTGCAGGACGCGTCGACCGACGTGATCCTGCTGTTCATCGAGGGCATCCGCGACGTCGAGAAATTCTTGGCAGCAGCGCGGCGTGCCGCCGAGCTGAAGAAGCCCGTCGTCGTGACCAAGGTCGGCCGCAGCGGTGCGGGCGAGCGTGCGGCGGCGTCGCACACCGCGAGCATGGCCGGCTGGTCCGCGGCCTATGATGCGGTGTTCGCGAAGTACGGCTTCATCGTCTCCGGGGACCTCGACGAGGCGCTCACGATCGCCGCGGTGCTGGCGAGCAATCCGCTGCCCAGGGGCGATCGGGTTGCCGTGGTCACCGTGTCCGGCGGCGCCGGCATCTGGGGCACGGATGCGGTGGCGCTCAAGGGTTTGCAGGTCCCGGAGCTCTCCGAGCCGATCCAGGCGGAGATCAGGACCCTGATGCCGTCATACGGCACGGCGCGCAACCCGATCGATGTCACCGCCCAGGGCGTGACCTCGGGCGGCCTGCAACGAAGCGTCGATCTGCTCAGCGTGTCCGACGAGGTCGACGCGATCCTGGTGATGCTGTCGCTGTCGAGCGAGGTGCGGATGCCTTTCAAGGAGGCGGAGCTGAAGCCGGTGCTGGCGGCGCAGAAAAAACCGGTCGTGTTCTTTTCCTACACGCTGCCGTCGGATTTCGCGCGGCGAGAGCTTGCCAAGTCCGGCGTCGTCGTGCTGTCGGGCCTTACCCATGTCGGCGTCGCGCTGCGGCAGCTCGTGGACTTCGCAGCGTTCGATCTGCCCAGGCCTGCGGAAGAGATGCGGCTTCCGCCACGCGATCTCTCGGCATTCTTGAAATCGCCCGCCCTGTCCGAAGCCGACAGCAAGGCTCTGCTTCGTGCGGCTGGCATCGCGCTGCCAAACGAGGTGCTCGTCGTCGAGAAGAGCGGCCTCGACGAGGCGATCGCGCAGGTCGGCTTTCCGCTGGTGATGAAGATCCAGTCGCCGGACATCCCGCACAAGAGTGAGGTCGGCGGCGTGCGGGTGAACATCACGACCAAGGGCGAGGTGTTTCTGGCGTTCGAGCAGCTCCTGAACAATGCGCGCAAGCATCGGCCGGATGCTGCGGTTCAGGGCGTGCTGCTCGCACCCTTGGCGAAGAAGGGCGTCGAGATCATCGTCGGTACGATGACGGATCAGACTTTCGGTCCGATGGTGATGGTGGGCCTCGGTGGTATCACGACCGAGTTGTTTCGCGACGTGATCTACCGCACGGCGCCGGTGAGCGCGGATGAGGCCGACGCGATGCTGGCCGCGCTCAAGGCGGTGCCGCTGCTGAACGGGTTTCGTGGCGCTGCCAAGGCGGATGTCGCGGGGCTTGCGCAGTTGATAGCCGACATCTCCATCCTCGCCGCGCGGCATATTAGGGAGATTGCGGAGATCGAGCTCAATCCGGTGCTGGTGCATCCGGAAGGGCAAGGCCTGACGATTGTGGATGCACTGGTCGTGGGGCGGAAATAGCTGGCTGCAAACAACGCTGTCGTCCCGGCCTTCGCCGCGATGACAGGAGAAGTTGTGGGGACGCCGTCGATACGACGAAACGTCGCCGCAGTCACCGTCCCCTGAAATTCGCCACGCGCCGTTCTTCGGTCGCCTTCACGCCTTCCTTGAAGTCCTCCGTCGCCCGCAACCTCGTCTGCTCGGCGAGCTCGTGGTTCGTGGCGGCCATGACACGGTCGGCCAGTCCTGCGCGCATCGTGGCGCGCGTGGAGACGAGGCCGAGCGGGGAGCACTCGGCGATCTCGCCGGCGAGTCTCAAAGCGGCTGCCTTCACCTGGTCCTGCGGCACCAGCTCGTTGGCGAGGCCCCATTTATAAGCCTCTTCGCCGGTGACACGGCGGCTGGTGTAGAACATCAGCTCGGCATTGTTCTTGCCGATCAGCTCGGCCAGCGTGACTGTCAGGCCGAAGCCCGGGTGGAAGCCGAGCTTTGTGAAGTTCGCGGAGAAGCGCGCCTCCGGGCAGGTGACGCGAAAATCTGCCGACACTGCGAGCCCGAGCCCGCCACCGATGGCTGCGCCATGCACGGCGGCGACGATCGGCTTCCTGGCGCGGAAGATGCGCACGGCCTGGATGTAGAGATGGTTGATCGGCCCGAGGCTATCGGCCGGATCGCCTTTCGCCGCGCGCGCCTCCTGCTCCTGCCGCGCCGGGTCGTTGAAATTGGCGCCGGCGCAGAATGCCTTGCCCTGCGCCGAGAGCACGGAGGCGCGGATCTCGATGTCAGAATCGAACTCGTCGAGCGCGTCCGCGATCTGGTTGATCAGGGAGATGTCGAAGAAGTTGAGCGGCGGGCGGCGGATCTCGATGGTGCCGACATGCCCGACCTTCTCGACGCCGATATCCTTGTAGCTGCTCATTTTACCTCCAGTATCTCAGTAGCGAAGAACCACCTCTCCCATAGGGAGAGGTGACCGGAGCGTGTGGCCGAGGCTTCGAGTTCATCACTGTTAGCGCAGACCAAGTCCACGGGCGATGATGCCTCGGAGCACCTCGGTGGTGCCGCCCTGGATGGTGAGTTTCGGCGCGGTCTTGATGGCGAAATCGAGCTGCCGCTCCAGCGTCTCGCGATTGCTCGCAGTCTCCTCGACGAAGGCGGCGAGATCGCGCACGCGATGCGGCAGCTGCTGCTCCCACACGGTGCCGATGTCCTTGACGATGGAGGCTTCGACCACCGGCTCCTTGCCGGCCTGCAACATGCCGGCAACGGAAACCGACATGCGCCGCATGGTGTGAAGCTGCGCAACGAGGCGGCCGATGCCTTCGGCGCTGCGGTTATCCGGATCGTTGCCGACCGCGCGCACCAGCTCGGTCAGCACGTAATAGGTTTCGAGGAAGCGTTCCGGACCCGAGCGCTCGTAGGCCAGCTCGGATGTCGCCTGCTTCCAGGCGCCGTCGACTTCGCCCAGCACGTGATCATCCGGAATGAAATAGTCGGTGAAGACGACCTCGTTGAACTCGTACTGGCCGGTGATCTGGCCGATCGGGTTCACCTTGATGCCCGGCTGCTTCATCTTGACCAGGAACTGCGTCAGGCCGTGACGGCGGTTTTCCTTGGTCGGCTGCGAGGTGCGGAAGATCGCGATCATGTAGTCCGCGATATGCGCCGACGAAGTCCAGATCTTGGTGCCGTTGATGAGATAGCCGCCGTCCGTCCTGGTCGCCCGCGTCTTTGCTGCGAACAGGTCGGAGCCGGAGTTCGGTTCGCTCATGCCGATGGCGAAGCACAATTCGCCGCGGCAGATGCGCGGCAGGATCTCCATCTTGATGTGCTCTGGCGCGTATTTGAGCAGGATCGGTCCGCTCTGGCGGTCGGCGACGAAGAAGCGACGCGTCGGCGCATTCGCAACGCGCATCTCTTCCGTGACCACGTAACGCTCGAGGAAGGAGCGCTCATGGCCGCCGTATTTCTTCGGCCAGGTGATGCCGATCCAGCCGCGTTCGCCGACGCGGCGGGAAAATTCCGGCACGTCGGTGTCCTCGCGATTCGGCTTGAACGGGTTGAATGTGCCGCGGGCCATTTCTTCGGCAAGGAAAGCGCGCACTTCCTTGCGCAGTTCCTCGCATTTGGGCGGCAGGCGGATCGGATCGAAACGGAGGGCAGCGGTCATATGTCTCGTTCCCTCAACTCAGCGTGACGCCACCAGCGGCCACAATTCATCGGCGCCACGGTTTGCAACGAGCTTGCCGAGCTCGACGGCCCAATAGCTCTCCGAGCCGAAATCGTCGCGCCAGGCCAGCGCCCGCAGCGAGTAGCGATGCAGGATGTGCTCGATGGTGAAGCCGATCGCGCCGTGCACCTGATGCGCGATGGCGCCGCCCTTCTCGGCAGCTTCCGCGCAGCGGATTTTTGCGGAAGCGGCTTCGAGATAGATCTCATCGTTGAAGGCTGTCGCGCTCGCGATGGCATCGGCGGCGGAGGTCGCAGCGGCGAGCGCTGCTGCGGATTCGCCGGCAAGTCTTGCCAGGTTGTGTTGCACCGCCTGGAATTTGGAGATCTTCTTTTCGAAAGCGACGCGCTCATTGGAGTAGCGCACGGAAATGTCGAGCATGGATTCCAGCGCGCCGGCGATCTGGAGGCTGCGCGCCACCCCGCCCATCAGCATCACCGTAGCCTGGTCAAGGTGCTTTGGCGCGAGCTTGACGGTGATCGGCGCCACCTTGTCGAGCGTCACGATATCGCTGTCGTCGTAGCCGACATTGAGCCCGGCTTCGACCTTAGCCTTGCCGGCATCGACCAGCGCGATCGACACGCCGCTTGCGCCGTGTGCCAGCACCGCAAGATGTCTTGCCGTCTTTGCAAACGGCACGCCGCGGACGCGTCCTGAGAGCAAGCCGTCGGGATTGAGGGTGATGCGGTCCTTCGGGCTTGCCGGCAGCACCGTCATCTCGCCCTCGGGGGAAGCGATCTTCGCCTGCGCGAGCAGCCAGCCGGCGAGCATGGTTTCGGCCAGGGGAACCGCGATTGCAAAGCGTCCCGCCGCGTTGAGCAGCGCAAAGCCGTCGGCAAGACTCGCGCCCGAGCCGCCAAGATCCTCCGGCACCCAGGCCAAAGGCAGTCCGGCCTCGCTCAGGGCCTGCCACAGCGGCGCTTTCCACGCGTCCTTCTTGTCGTTGTTGATGGTTTGCGGATCGCCGAGATCGGCGAAGATTTTCTCCGCGGTCTCGACGACGATGTTGTCACTCTCCGCCACAGCGTTCCCCGTGTCTTGCCATTGGCGCGTCCGTCTTTTCGAGCGGTGCGCAGGCCTCTTCTTGCGCCCGATGATCGGAAAAAGCCACGGCCCTGACAAGCGTTGATCGCAGGTCCGCCTGCGGCGCGGGCATGGGCAAAAGGACTAATTCCGCTTTGCGGAGTTTGGTCGATTTGCAGCCATCCGCAAACTCGCTAAACAGGAACGCTGGCATTCAGAACAAGAGAGGATAACCGGATGGCAAAGGACGGCTTGTGCGCAATCGTGACGGGGTCCGCATCCGGTCTTGGAGCTGCAACCGCGGAAATTTTCGCGCGCGGCGGCGCGCGACTCGTCATCAACTATTCGTCGAGTCAGAAGGAAGCCGAGGCGACGGCGGAAGCCTGCCGCAAGGCAGGCGCGGCCGAGGTCGTGATCGCACAGGGGGACGTCTCACGCGACGAGGACTGCCGCGGGATCGTCGCGGCGGCGGAGGCCTGGGGCCGGCTCGATGTGCTCGTCAACAATGCTGGCACGACCAAGCACGTCGCTCATTCCAATCTCGATGGTTTGTCGGCGGAAGATTTTCAACGGCTCTACGGCGTCAATACCATCGGTCCGTTCCAGATGGTGCGCGCGGCGCGTAAGCTGCTCGAGGCTGGCGCGAACGCCTCGGGGCGGGCGTCAACGGTGGTGAACGTCTCCTCGGTTGCCGGCATCAGCGGCGTCGGCTCCTCGATCGCCTATGCCGCGAGCAAGGGCGCGCTCAATACCATCACGCTCTCGCTGGCGCGCGCGCTTGCGCCGCTCATCCGCGTCAACACGGTTTGCCCCGGCTATATCGACACGCCCTGGTTCACCAAGGGCCGTGGCGAGGATGCAGCCAAGCAGGTGCGCGACAACGTGGTCGCGAAGGTCCCGCTCAAGGTCGCCTCAAGCGCGGACGACATCGCGCAGCTCGTCTGCTTCCTCGCGACGCCGGCCTCCAGCAATATGACCGGCGAGATCGTGCGCATGGATGCCGGGGCGCATTTGATTTCGTGAGGGATGTCATTGCGCGTTTATGGCCGGCGCAAATTCCTCGCTGTCATCACCCGCGGGTGATCCAGTGTTCCAGAGACGTCAATCGCATGCGGAGAAGCCGCGCCGTACTCGATGCCCCGGTCAAGCCGGGGCATGACGACCGGAGTAGCGAGGGCCCGTTGTTTCCGCTCGCGACGGCTTACGCCGTTACCCCTTGATCACGCCGCTCGCCACCAGGCGGTGCCAGATGAACAGCACCACCACCGCGCCGATCGTGGCGGTGATGAAGCCGGCACCCTGGTCCAGGCTGTAATGGCCGATGGCCTGGCCGACAAACGTTGCGAGAAACGCGCCGACGATGCCGAGAACGGTGGTGAGGATAAAGCCCTGCGGATTTTTCGGTCCCGGCATCAGCCAGCGCGCGATGAGGCCGGCGATGAAACCGACGATGATGACCCAGATAATCCCGCCCATGTTCGCAACTCCCAGCTTTGATACGACTGAAATCGGAGCTCGATCAGATCCTGTCCGACAGCTCGTTCTCGGTCGGCAGCCGTCCGTCGGGCGTCAGGTGATCGACTACCTTCGGCAGATACTGGCTGAGACCGGACAGGAGCTCGTCGCGCGACAGGCCGCTCTGGGCCGACAGACTCTGGATCTGGTCGGCGCCGAGCGCATTGGCGAGATCGCCCGGTGCGATCGGCTTGTTCTCACCCTTGCCGACCCATGAATTCGCCGTTTCGCCATGGCCGCCTTGCTGGAGCTGGTTGAGGAGGTCGCCGAGCCCGCCGCTGAGCACGCTCCCGGCGGCACCGCCCGCGAGCAGGCCGCCGAGGCCGCCCTTGAGCACATCGCTGAGCCCCCCGCCGCCGGGTGCGCCGCCCGGAAGCGCTCCGCCGCCCGCATTCGCCTGCGTGGGCGGGGGCAACGGTGACGATCGCGGCGCGGCCTCGGGTTGGCCAGCGGTGAAATGCTTGAACGCTTTCCACGCCAACAGACCAAGGATTGCCATGCTCATCGGCGACATGCCGCCGGAGGACGATTCTTGCGAGCTCGGCGTGCTGGGGCCACGCGGGCCGTTCTGCATGCCGTTGAGGACGTCGAGTAGACCCATGGTGCTCTCCCGCTGAACATGCCCCGGGGCGAAAACATATGAGGCTCTCATGACGGTTACAAGGCGGTCGCACCGCAACCGCAGGGGACGATGGGCAAGCGGTGCGGCCTTTGCTATCGAAGGTCCGGTCAAGCGCAAGTACGGTCAACGCCGCTGTCGAAAGCGGCAAGCTGTTTGGGGAGCAGAGAGTAAGTGGTGACGGATCGACCGATCGCCGTTGCAGGCGCGGGGGCCATCGGCTGCTTCGTCGGCGGCATGCTCGCTGCCGCCGGCCGCCGCGTCGCGCTCCTGGTGCGGCCGCGGGTGAAGACCGAAATCGAACGGTTCGGCCTGCGCCTGACCGATTTCGACGGCGCTGAGCGGCGGCTCTCGGCAGGACAGCTCGCGCTGTCGGAAGATGCATCGATTTTTCACAGTGTTGGCGTGGTTCTGGTGACGGTGAAGAGTGCCGACACGGCCGAAGTCGCCGAGCTGATCGCCCGGCACGCATCGGAGGATGCCGTCATCGTTTCCTTGCAGAACGGCGTCGGCAATGTGGGAATCTTGCGCCATAGACTGCCGGGGCGGCGCGTGCTCGCGGGCATGGTGCCGTTCAACGTGATCGCAATGGGCGAGGGACGCTTCCACCGTTCGACCTCTGGCGACATTCATGTCGAGAAGGATGAGGCCGATACGGCTGCGAGGTTGTCGGTGCCGGGCCTTGCGATGCGCGCGAGCCCCGATATCGCCGGCGTGCAGTGGGGCAAGCTGATCATCAATCTGAACAACGCGCTGAGCGCGTTGTCCGACATGCCGCTTGCCGCGCAGCTTGCGAGCCGGGATTGGCGAAGATTGTTTGCGGACCAGATGGCCGAGGGGCTCGCGGCGATGACGGCGGCGGGGATCAACCCGGTGTCGGCGACGCCGATTCCGCCGCGCTGGACGCCGACGCTGCTGCGACTGCCCGACATGATCTTCAACGTGATCCTCGGGCGAACCATGAAGATCGACCCAGAGGCACGCTCCTCGATGTGGCAGGACCTGAAGCAGGGCCGCAAGACCGAGATCGACTATCTGCAAGGGGCGATCATCGCGCTGGCGGACCAGCATCGGGTGGACGTGCCGCTGTGCCGCCGCATTGCTGCGCTGATCAGGGAGGCAGAAAGCGCAGGGCAAGGCCCGCCGCGCCTGACGCCGCAGCAGATCCGGGGCGGTGCGTGAGCATTGGGCCGACCGGAGAGTGCCGATGAAGCCTGTTCCGACGATGGCGATTGCAGCTGCGATGCTCTGCGGTGTATCCACGCTTGCACAAGCCCGTCCACCCACCGTCACACCGTCGCCCGGCTATGACAGGCGGTTGCAGGAAAGCCGGTCGGCGATTGGCGGTACGGCGACGACGGTTGCGCCGGCCGGTCGGCAGACGACCGCGCACAAGCATTCAAGGAAGAAGCATACGAACTGATGGCGTCGTAGGGTGGGCAAAGCAGCCATCCTTGCTCGAAGGGCGAGGATGGAAGCGTGCCCACCGCTTCTGGCGCAATCCTGGAAAGAATGGTGGGCACGGCGCGCGAAGTGCGCGCCTTTCCCCCTACGGCATCGGCGCGGAGACGCGGCAGTCAGCCCTTCTTCGGCTTGCTTGGCGTCGGGCTGAACAGTTTCTTCAGTTCGTTCAAGCTTTCCGACAGCCGCGGCCATTCGCAGGAGAACAAGCCCTTGGTGCATGCTTTCGGCCGCAGCTGCTTCGGCCGCTCGACCGGAACCGGCACGCGCGCGGGTTCGGTGCGCAATGCGACCTGCTGGACTTGCTCCTGCTGTTGCTGTTGCTGCTGCTGTTGCTGTTTGGCGGCGGCTTCGGCAGCCAGATTGGCGCGGCGCTGATTGGCGAGATAGGTGGCGTAGGATTCGTCGATCTTCTTCTGTTCCTCCGGCGTCGGATTGGGACCGGCGATATCAAAGCTGCGATCCTGGAGGAAGTCGTAGTAGGTGTATCCGCCTCCTGCCTTGCGGCGGCCGGCGAATTTGGCGTTGCATTCGGCAAGCGCAGCCGTCTTCTCCTGCTTGGTTGCGTATTTCTCGGCCCGATCGGCGCATTCCTCGAAATCGCCCGGCGCACGCTTCCACCATTGCGCGTGGGCATGCGCGGGCATCAGCAGGGCGAGCCCCGCAATCAAGCCAAGCAACAATCTCGCGCTACGCGAAGCGATCACGAACGACACTCAACGGATGCAATCTTTGTGGAGGTCAATTGAATCAATCGAATTTTCGCCTGTTTCCAGCGACTTGTCACCCGTGGAACCCGACATTTTCATGGCTGCATTGCTGACATTTTTTGCTTGACGTGGCCGGTCGGGCACAGCGGCATGGCACGTGATGCGCTTAGAATTGCAGGAGGCTTCAAGTCAAGCCTTCGCGTGGAGAGGATTTTTGGCGATGGGATGGCGGACATTCATTGCAACCGTCGCGTTGGCGCTGTTGTCGTATCACGCGAATGCCGCCGATGAGGACGCGCCCAACCGCGCGCCGGTGAAGACGGTCGCCGATGCCCGCCTTGCGGTTGGCGATCAGGGCGTCCTGCCACTTTATCTCTCCAGCGATTGGATGCTGCCCCTGCCGTCGATCACCCGCGCCGTCATCGTGCTGCACGGGCGCTTGCGCAATGCCGATGTCTATTACAAGTCGGCGCGGACGGCGCAGGCGGCGGCCGGCGACGAGGGCCGGGCCACCATCATGATCGTTCCACAGTTTCTGGCGCAGATCGATGTCGATGCGTACAAGCTGCCCGACGAGACGCTGCGCTGGTCGCTGGAAGGATGGGAGGGCGGCGAGGCCGCGCTCGCGCCGAACCCGGCCTCCTCGTTCGAGGCGCTCGATGCGATCCTCGCTAGGCTCGGCGATCGGCGCATCTTCCCGAATCTCAGGCAGGTCGTGGTGGCCGGTCATTCCGGCGGCGGCCAGGTCGCGCAGCGTTATGCGATCGCGGGCAGGGCCGAGGCGACGCTGTCGCGCCAGCACATCGAGGTGCGCTACGTCGTCGCCAATCCGTCATCCTATGCATATTTCAGCAGCGAGCGGCCCGATCCGTCGATCGCCGCCTCCTGCGCCGGCTACGACAATTGGAAATACGGCATGGAAGGACGACCGCCTTATCTCGGCGACGCCACGCCCGCCGCGCTCGAGCAGCGCTATGTTGAGCGCGAGGTGATTTATCTGCTCGGCACGCTCGATACCAACCCCGAGCATCCGGCGCTGGACAAGAGCTGCATGGCGCGCGCGCAAGGACCCTATCGCTATGCCCGCGGCCACGCCTATGCGGACGCGATGGCCAGGCGCGACCACGGCACGCCCAATCACAAGCTGTTCGACGTTGCGGGCGTCGGCCATGACGGCGACAAGATGCTGACCTCGAAGTGCGGCCTCGCGGCATTGTTCGATCTGCCGGGCTGCACGGCAGATCGTTGACTGTACGAGGTTCGGGTGTCCGCGCCGGTGATCGCTGCGCCATCGTCATTGGAGGGGACGGCTGAAGTGGTAGCGCTGCGGAGCGTTCCGTAGGAAGCGGTTTTCGTCGAGACCGCCAAGTTCGAATTGTCTGTTCAGCCATTTGTGGAAGGTGAAATCGAACCCATTGCCGTCAAACGCGAATTCGTAGAAGCCTTGCTCCGACGCATATTCGGATGCGCTCGGGCAGCAGAAGAAGATGACCTGATGATTGGCGTCCGGTGCCAACTCGGACGCTCCGAAGTCGTGGGCCCGGAACTCCTTGTGCTCGTGGCCGAACAGCACGATATGGATGCCGGCCTTGATACAGTACTCTTTGAATTCGGCAGCGTTCTCCATCAGCGTGGTACGATGGCGGTCGAAAGGGTGATGATGCAGAAGCGCGACCCTCACGCAATTGGAATAGCGGACGTGCAACTCCTCGCCGCCGAGGCTGCGAACAACGCCGCTGGCCTCGATCGCGCGTGCTTGGTTCATGAACGCATCCAGCGTGCCGTGCTCGACCCGGCCGCGCGCTAGCCGGTTCCACCACCAGAATCGGGCAAAGGCTCCGGGCGTCGAGTCAAAGACGAAGAAAAGAACAGCCGGCTCGTCCGGCTCGTTCGCAGTGCCTGGCCTGCGAAGGCCGACCACATAGGGGTAGTTGGACGGAAGCCCAAAGGCTCTTTCAAAGGCGGCACCCTGTTCTTGAAAACCTGCCCAGCTGCGAGTCCAGCGATCGTGGTTGCCGGGCAGGAGAAGACGCCGCTGCACATCGGCATTCAGTCCGAGCGTAGACCTGCCTCGGTGCCCCCGCACCAACCTCGGCGTCCTCGATATAGGACAGGCAAGTGGCAAATGATCCGGCTGATCCGTCGGTCGAGAGGTCTCCGGTGCACAGGAAGATGTCAAGCCGGCCGTCCAGGCGCTGCAGTCGATCCAGCTGCCGCGCCAACGTGACCAGGCGGCTAAAGGAATGGCATTTCGCGCGACCTTTCTCGTAAAATGCTCTTTTTTCCTGCGTCAGACGGCTGACAAAATGGAAATCAGAAAGCTGAACGATTCTGCCGATGGTCATTCCTACGGCCCCAAATCTCTGATCAAATGCTAAGCGGGACGAAGTCTGGCGCTGCTCTCCGGTGGTGGTTCCAACACGACGTCCACTCGAGAAATGACCTTCTTCTTATACGCAAGTCCGTCCGACAGCACGATGCTGTAGGACAACGGAGCACGGAAGCTTGCGACGATCTGCAACGTTTCGAGCTGTCGTTGGGTACGTTCTCGCGCAGCACTCCATCCCGGCAAAGCAAGCCTGAAATGATCGAGCTGCGACGCAGTCACGCTGGACAATTCAGACAGGAGCCGCTGGACAATATCGACCTCTGGAGTCGGAGGCCGCGGTTCAGCGATGTGCACCATACCGATTTCCACGATCGAGTCCCCGTCAGACCCAAGGCGCTTGTCCAGGCTGGTTTCGATCAAGAAAAGAGCGAGTTCGGATAACTCGCGACCGAGCCCACTCGACCTTTCGATCGCTTCAACGATCTCCATTCTCGAGGTCCAATCATCGCTGAAATGGTCTGCCGTGCTTATTTGAGTGATCTCGCCGGAGGCGTTCAGCTCCGATCCAGACCGTACCCGGCGCATGACGGACTCGCCAACGCAATTCACAAGCGCCGTGAGGACGGCGTCGCGCTCGATCGGCAGAAGGGGGCGACGCGTCAGGCGCAGAACGAAGCCGTCAAAGAGCGTCGGAAGCAAGTCGGTCAAGAACATGACAACTCACCATTCGCGCGTTCCGCGTCCTGTATACTCCCGCAGGTTTATTGCGCCAATCATATATTCTGGGGCCGTTGAAAGCTGGTTGGCCTCATCCGTGATATCGGACGATCTCGGCTGGCTACCGGGCGCGGTAGGCTAAAACTCTATCGTCGCTGTGGATTGCAAAAACCGAGCCGGTCGTTATTGGTTTCGAAAGCGATTTCATAATCCCCTGTTTCGGTCAAAGCTTTCTGATGTTCATTCATGCTGAGGTTACTTCAAGTGATTATGAGGAATTGCGCATTCATCCTGCCTGGCGTCTTCCTTCTGCTTGTCTCTGGAAACGACGAGGTTGGGTCGTTGGAGATCCGGCGTCTTGGTCCCGACCGCGCGTCAACTTCCATTTACAATGGCCATGAGGCCATCAACAATCATCTCATGCAGACGCTAGTCACCGTTGCCTCGGCCGATGGAGGCCGGCGAATGACGGAAGAGGCGTACGCAGAAGCCAACGGTTTCTCCTTAGACGAGGTCGGAGACCGTTTTGCGGCAAGTGGAGTCTTACGATGCCCAGGTGGAGCTAGCAGCGCCCAAGTGACCGGAGCGCGCGACGTGATCACGACGGCGGCTCACGCGTTTCGGGACGATTGCAAGCTTCGAACGCCGCCCGACAAGTGTATATTCGAGTACTATTTGGGAGCGGAAAGGCGGACTGTTCCGTTGTCGGAAGCCCTATGGATGGGCACATGCCTCGATAGTGCACCAAGAGCGGTCAGCGGCGATTGGGCGGTCGCAAAACTCGAATTTCCCGCGGAAGTGAGGCCTTACGAAATCTATGAGCAGCCTGAAATTCTCATGGAGCTGGAGCGTGTCCTGGCGGTTGTCGGTTATGACATCGAAGCCACAGGAAAGACGGACAAGTACGGGCCGTTCAACAAGACGATACAGGAGTGCCAAATACGCGACGTAAGGGATTGGTGGACGTTTGAAACGAACTGCGAGTTCACAGTTGGGGCATCAGGCAGCGCCCTGTTTCGTCTGTTGGGTCATCGAATGACCCTGTTTGGCGTCGTTAGCGGAGACTATCGAGATAAGGAATATTGCCCACGAGGCGGCTGCGAGTTCAAGAGTCGAAAATGGTCCAGCGTGCACGTTACCTTGAAGGGTGAGTTCAAAGACCGCCTCTTGGCCGCCGTGCGTCTGTCTGCAGTAAAATAGAACGTTGAACTGCACCGCGGATCGGTAAGCCGCGGGCACATGCCGCCTGCGGACAATGAGGTCGCCTCTCCGGGCTCGTCGTCCCCGGTCAGGTGTCGCCCACGACGGACCTGATGTCAGGCGATCTTGCCGACGATCTTGGTCATTTCCGCGCCCGAAAACGCGCGTAGAGTCTCCGTGCGGACATTGCCGAGTGCGCCAACACTGACGCTGAGCGACATCGCCGCCGCCTCATCTGGAGCCTCGAGAAGGGTCACAAAGTCATATCGCCCTTGCGTCCAGACCAGCTCCTTCACGGTCACGCCGAATGTCTTCGCCATTTCCTTGAATGCGTCGGCCCGCTTCGGCGAATCCTTGACGTTCCGGATTCCCTGATCAGTAAAGTTTCCCAGCACGACATAGGCCACCATGGTCGTCCTCCCTGGTTAGAACCCAATACAAGTCTCGCATGAGGAAACCGCGGCCGAGCTTGCCACAGCGGCTGACATGCCGCCACCTGCCCATTGGGGAACGTCAGCGGGCGTGACTTATCGGGTCAGGACGAGGGCCGCGCAAAGCTGAGTTCGTGGCCATCGGGGTCGGTGAGATGGAAGTAGCGCTCGCCCCATTCGGCGTCTCGTGGCGCGGTTGACGGCTGCCATCCGGCGGCGAGCGCGCGCTGGTGGATGGCATCGACGTCGGCGACGTAGAAGATGACGCGGCCCCACCAGGACCAGCGCTTGTCCTCGGGCTGGGCGATCAGGTTGAGATAGCCGGGGCCGGCGCGGAAGCTCGTGAACGCCTGGGCTTCGCCGCCGTGCAGGACGTCGAAGCCCAACGAACGGTAAAAGCCGACGGCACGTGCCATGTCATGGGTGGCGAGGGTAATGGCACTGATGCTCTCGATCATGGTGGCGCTCCCGATGGACTAAATCTGTTAGAGCGGGGATGAAACGATTGACGATGGTCAATGTTTCGCCTTGCGGGAGAAACGGAACATCCAACAGGCGGGAGGTCTTGATGCGAATGCCTACAATGCCGGATGGCGCGTTACCGAAACCCGGAACGGCCGACGCGATCGCGCTCGGCTGCACCTGCGCCGTGATCGCCCATGACTCCAAGACGGATGAGCTGGAGCCGTCCGGGATGCTGGTCGCCCCTGACGCGAATTGCCCGGTTCACGGGACGGCGGCCCAGCTCGAGGAGCATGATTGAGACCGCCGCCTTGCCGCCCTTTCGGCGCATCGCAACGCTGGCGATTTGCGACCTCGTGTCCGATGAATTGCAAGAATTAAACTGGGCACTGCAACATCAACGGCGCTGACGGAAATTACGAATTGGACGCGCCGAGCAAATCACGAACTATTTGTAATTAAGAACGCAACAATTTAACCAACGAGGTATCGAAATCTGGAAGACGGCCAGACTAACAGGCTTTAAAGTCAGCGACTTCCGGATGCACTCTGGCTTTTCACTGCCGAGAGAAGCAACGCGACTTCGCGGAATGCTCTTTTACGGTCCGCGTACAAAATACATTGGAACGTGGTCAGATGACCCGCCCCAATGATTCTTTCAGGGCTCTCCTGTGTGCTCATCGTTGAAGATGAGTACTTTCTCGGAGATGATCTCACGCCGGCCGTACGGATTCAAGCATTGCGGATTTCGGATGGCACATCATTAGGGCTCACTTCATGGCAATTGCCGTACGTGCAGTCCGATCGAAGGAAGCATTCTAGCCACGACCCATCAGCCTGCTTTAGCCATTTGATCGGCGGTTTATTGCAACCCGCAACTCGGTCAATTACAGCATTCATTCCTGGCCCCGACAGAGAGGTCCTCGCACTTGCCTTTTTTGCCTTCTTTGCACCGCGCTTTTTCACCTTCTTGGCCATCATTGTCCTCCGTTCAAAATTTTCCTTCTGGAAGAGGGGATTGATCCTATTGTCCTAGTGCGCTTTTGAAGCCAGTCGTAATGCCGCTGGTTAGCTGCGAAGCAATATGCGTGCTTTCACCGATCGGGATTAAGAAATTTCCGCTCTGTGTTGTGTCGAGCGGCGCGAAGGTGACGACGAGGTCATGCTTGCGATTCCGCAAAGCCGACAGCAAATTGCCGCTTTGATTGAACGTCGCTCTCACAAGTTTCCATGCGGGAGTAATGCTCCCGCTAGTGTCGATTTCGAAAGTTACTTGATGCGAAAGAACGTTCTGCTTGCCGACGCTTGTGATTTGCCCGGTCGCAACACCGTTGACCATCGCATCGAGCCATTCTGCCAATTTCAGGTCGCTCTGGATCAGCAATGAATCGGTTGGTGCCGTGGTGTCACGCTCGCATTTTCCGTTTGGGCCCAAATAGAGTTCGCTCACTTTGTAATAGAAATTCACTTTATCGACGCGAGTTGCATCTGCTGATCCGTTAAATGCGCCGCTCAAAGTGAATATTGAAGAAGGTGGCGACGGGGGCAACCAGAGAGCGGTTGGATTGGCCGTCGACTTCTCTTCGAGTTGGATAGTGAGAGCGACTTGGGCGCCCCACTTGCGCAAGAAGAGAGCATCAAACGAACTTGCTCTCGCATTGAGAACCTTGGTGACTGCATCCTCAAGTTCGCAATGAACGCTCCGAACGATTGCCTGCACCAAGGCATTGTTGGAGGCATACGACCCGCCGTTCGGAAAGTCTCGGATCTCCGGGACCCGCAACCCACAACCCGCGAGCACGCAACTGGCGGCTAGTGCAATCAAATTGATTCCGGGCCTCAACATGCTGCTTCCCCCGGGATAAAAATCTACGTGTGTAGGCCTCCGCGAGGCGCTAAAGGCCCCTTGCTTCCAACCAACTTCAAAATCAACCCAAAATGGGCGGTTGTTATCGAGCGCCTTTCGACCTAAGCGCGCAACACGTAAAAGTTGGCTTGGATAGTTTTTTGAATGTCCTGTTGTAAGCCCGCAACAGCATGCGCGATCGTAGCTAAATTCTTGGCGCCTGAGGAATTTGCTACAAATATCATCAGATGTGCATATTTTCCGGTGCCTTGGATCCCAGATCGAGCTCCACGCCGAGATCACGCATCTTCGCATTTATCGCTTGAATGGCGGCGCGGCGGCTTTTCTGCGCGGCGGTCACATCAAGACCCGGTGCCGGATTTTGGGGAAGGTCATCCATAATGCGATCGTGATTTATGAGCGGTTTGAAACGCAAGTTGTCGAGCTCAGGACCCGTTATTCCCAACACTTCACTGGAGATAGAGATCAGCTCCTGAAGGCGCATTCTTATCTTTTGAAGGGCCTCTAGGTCACGCGCGAGCCCTGCGTTTGTGAACTTATTCAGGAGGTCTTCCCAAACGTGATACGTTACTAGGAAAGTATAGAGGCCGTGCGCCCAGCTGGACTCCGTGCTGCCATAAAAGGCCCGACGAACAAGCAGCTTCCGTGCGAAGTTTATCGCCTCAGCCCTCTTCATCTCCGCCTTGGCAGACATTTCGACCGCGACTTGGAACGCCGGGTCACGGTAAATATCGCGCCCGACTGGCAACCTGATCGTGCCGTTTGGCAGACCGATGTCTACTACGTTAAACGTGCCGGCATTTTTGGCGCGATTAAACCTGAGGATCTCCAGATTATACCGAACTCGGCGATTGCTGAATGTTGAATCGAAGTGAACTATGTTGAAGCCGGCGTCATCGCCACCGTGCCCGGTCGAGGAAGGACACGAGAGGACGTAAAGGTCTTGCCAGAAGTCTTCGTCTTCTTCGGCTCTCGCATAGAGATGACGCGGGATTGAATAGCGGGTGAGACCTTGAACGTGCCGATGCCCGTGAAGAATGAGGGTGGATTGAACTGAAATTGCTGCCGATAAAAAAGTGGCGGGACTCATGAGGTACATGAGTGGCTCGTCGGGTATTCCGAGGACCGTCTTCCCTTCTCCAGCCGCCTGCGGCAAGGGATGGTGGTGAAGAGCTAAGACGCGCATCACCGCAAGCTCTTGGCTCACCCTTTGTGGGGTAGCCACTTTCAGGCCAAGTGCAAGATTGAGCGAATTTGCGACTATTGCGTTATATGTAGCTTGCTCAATCCCACCCATCGCAGCCAAGCTCGCCGCATTCGAGTCAAGAAGGACTAGATCAAGCCCCGAGTTTGGATAGTAGTGATTCTCCGAATGACGAGGTAGAGACAGCTCTTGATATATTTCGTCGTTCTTGAACACGATGCCGTTCATCTTCACATCATGGTTGCCAGCGATTGCTCGAATGTCGGTGAATGCCCCGGTTGCTTTGAATTTTTCGATCGCGCTCTTCGCCTCTTTGAAGGCATTCGACGAAGGGCTATCCACCAAGTCGCCTGTGATTAGCAGGATGCGGTCAGGCGCATCTGCAAATGCCCGCATCTTGTCTTGTATGCTGGAGGCTAGAACGTCGATGGCGCCTGAGTATTTGCCCTTCCCATCGAGGTGAAGGTCGGAAATTTGCACGATAACAAACGATCGACCCGTCATAACCAGCCTCCCAATAAGGTCTCCGCAGCAAACAACCTTCCGCACTCAATCTAAATCTCGCTGCAACGAGCAGCCTGTGTCTGGCGGTCAAGAAGCCGATAGCTACATGCCCCGACCTTCAACTATCGGTTTCGCCATCGCGCGCAGTAAACCGCCGAAATGCGTGGCAGGATAGCTCACGTTCGCTTGAACTGTAGCTCCCCTTTCGGCTATTAGTGGCTTGCGCAGCGGAGCAAATTCGGAGCAAAA
This sequence comes from Bradyrhizobium sp. UFLA05-112, assembly GCF_053572325.1. Classification (NCBI taxonomy): domain Bacteria; kingdom Pseudomonadati; phylum Pseudomonadota; class Alphaproteobacteria; order Hyphomicrobiales; family Nitrobacteraceae; genus Bradyrhizobium; species Bradyrhizobium sp. UFLA05-112. The sequence continues at coordinate 46,869 of NZ_JBANBK010000041.1, forward strand.
TCAAATCGCTCCCAAAATTCCGTGAGCAATATCAATGCGGTCCCGTAGCTCAGCCGGATAGAGCGGCGGTTTCCTAAACCGTAGGTCGGATGTTCGAGTCATCCCGGGATCGCCACTCTCACTTTGTCCAGCCCGCAGTCGTTCAGAGGTAAGGCGCGTCTTTTCGGCTTCATCGCTCGATCGACACGTTTGATCGCCTGGAATTCGCACTGCGATGCGGTTTGCGTCACCGGCGCAAAAATTGCTACAGCGAGCGGAGCAGCCCTTGCGCCCTGGCCCGCGCCCGCGGGTCGCCATGCCTCATTGACCCACCCGGAGATGACGATGCCTTTTGACTTGATCCTGCGCGGCGGACGGGTCGTTGACCCCTCGCAGAAGCTCGACGCGGTGACGGATGTCGCGTTTTCGGGCGGCAAGGTCGCGGCGATCGGCAGCGGGCTCAAGGCGGATCCGGGCACCGATGTGCGCGACGTTTCTCGCTACATCGTAACTCCCGGCCTGATCGATTTGCACACCCATGTCTATTGGGGCGGCACCTCACTCGGCATCGATGCCGAGGAGTTTTGCCGTCTCTCCGGCGTCACCACCGCGATCGACACCGGCAGCGCCGGCCCCGGCAATTTTGCCGGCTTTCGCAAGCATGTGATCGAGCCGAGCCAGGTCCGCATCCTCGCCTATTTGCACGTCTCGCATGCCGGCATCTTCGGCTTCTCGCACAAGGTGATGGTCGGCGAGAGCGAGGAGCTGCGGCTGATGAACCCGATCGATGCCGCCAAGGTGGCGGATGCCAATCGCGACCTCATCGTCGGGATCAAGGTGCGCGTCGGCCTGCACGCCTCGGGTACTTCGGGGATCGTGCCGCTCGACATCGCGCTCGAAGTGGCCGAAGAGGTCGGCATGCCCCTGATGGCGCATATCGACCATCCGCCGCCGAGCTATGAAGAGGTGCTCGCGCGGCTGCGCCCGGGCGACGTGCTCACCCATGCCTTCCGGCCGTTCCCGAATACGCCGGCGACCGCGCAAGGCACGGTCAAGAAGGTGGTGCTGGAGGCGCGCGAGCGCGGTGTGATCTTTGACATCGGCCACGGCAAGGGTTCGTTCGCCTTCAAGACCGCCCGCGCGATGCTGGCGAACGGTTTCTATCCGGACACCATCTCCTCCGACATTCATTTGCTCTGCATCGACGGTCCGGCCTTCGATCAGGTGACGACCATGTCGAAATTCTTGTGCATGGGGATGTCGCTGTCCGACGTGGTCGCTGCCTCGACCGTCAACGCCGCGATGGCGCTGCGCCGCCCCGAGCTCGGCAGCCTCAAGGTAGGCAGCGTCGGCGACGCCACGCTGATCACGGTTCGCGAAGGGCAGTTCGATTATGTCGACGTTGTCGACGAGCACCTGACGGGTAGCCAGAAAATCGTGTCCGAGGGCGTCGTCATCGGCGGCCGTTGGTGGCATCCGAAGTAGGGTGAGATTTTCGCCTCTCCCCGCAAGAGCGTGGCGAGGAGCGAAGCTCATTCATTCTTGTCCACATTCCAGAACATCGGCGTAGCCGGGCCGTCGATCACGCCGGTGAGCGATTTGCGCCATGCGCTCGGCGCCTGGAATTGGCCGAGCGGGACGTAGATCACCTGATCGTAGGCCTCCTTCTGCACCTCGAGCGCGATCTTCTTCTGCTCTTCCGGCGAGGTGGCGCGGGCAAAGGCGTCGCGCAGTTGCTCGAGCTTGGGATCCTCGGACCAGCCGAACCAGCCACCCTCCTTGCCCTTGCCGACCATCGCGCCATTGACGAGCGGGTTCATCGAGTCGGCGGCGCCCTGGTAGGTGAAGAACATGTTCCAGCCGCCTTCCTTCGGCGGCTTCTGGTTGGCCCTGCGGGTGACCACGGTCTGCCAGTCCATCGCCTGAAGATCGACCTTGAAGCCGGCCTCGCGCAGGAGCTGTGCGACCACGATCGGCTGGGCTTTCAGCAGGATCTGATCGCCCGGCGCCAGGATCACGACGGGCGTGCCGTCGTAGCCGGACTCGGCCAAGGCCTTCTTGGCTTCCGCCATGCCGTTGCCCTTGATCAGGCTCTCGCCGCCCTCGTCGCTGGCGAACGGGGTGTCACAAATGAAGAATGCGCCGCAGAGCTTGTAGTATTTGGGGTTGCCGATCTGCGCATCGAGCACGTCCTTCTGGTTGATGGCGAGCATCGCGGCGCGGCGGATCTTCACATTGTCGAACGGCGGATGCAGGAAGTTCATCCGGCCGAATGATTGGAAGCCGAATTTGTTCAGGATTGCGATGTTGATGTCCGGGTTGGACTCGAGCACAGGCAGCAGGTCGAACGGCGGCGTTTCAACGAAATCGACATCGCCGGATTGCAGCGCGTTGAGCGCGGTCTGGGCGTCCGGCATCGTCAGCCACTCGACACGGTCGACCTTCACCACCTTGCCGCCCGATGTCCATTCGGCCGGCTCCTTGCGCGGCACGTAGTCGGTGTTCTTTTCGTAAACGGCTTTCACGCCGGGCTGGAATTCGGCAGCCACGAACCTGAACGGGCCGGAGCCGATCTGCTCCGGAATCTGTTTGCTGATCGGGGTCTCCGCAAGTCGCTTGGGCATCATGAAGGCGCAGATCGACGATGGCTTGGCGATCGTCTCCAGCACGAGGCCATAGGGCTCCTTCAGCTTGAGGACGATCGTTTTGGCGTCGGGAGCCTCGATGCCTGCCGTGAAGTCCATCAGCTTGCGCGCCATGCCGTCGACGCTCACGCCCCAGCGTTTCAGCGAGGCGACGCAGTCCTCTGCCGTCACCGGCGCTCCGTCGTGCCATTTCAGGCCGTCGCGCAACGTGAATGTGTAGGTCAGCTTGTCCGCGGAGATCGTCCAGTCGGCCATCTGCGGCCGCACCTTGAAGCTGGAGTCGATGCCGAGTAGCGTATCGTAGACCATGTAGCCATGGTCGCGGGTGATGATGGCCGTCGTAAAGCCGGGATCGGTGACGCGAAGGTCCGATTGCATTACCGCAGTCAGGACCTTCTTTCCGCCCGCGGCAGATGCAAGCGACGTCCATGCAACGGGAAGTGCCGATGGCGCAACAGCCGCAAGCTGAAGCAGTTTCCGGCGCGAGACGTGAACCATTCGCTGTTCTCCTGACCTGACGCAAACGAAACCAGATGGCGGCTGCCGATAGGGCAGCGTATGGCGGGGAGCCACACGTGACAAGCAGGGTTGCTTCCACCGATCTGAATTCGTTTGCGACCAAGCAAGGGCCGTGCCGCCGGAGCCGGCGGCGCGAGCAGTTGCCGAAGGTCGTCTCGCTTTTGACGGACGCGCGTCAGTCCCGTCCTGCTTCCATGATCGCTCGCGCCAGCCGGGCCGGATCGGAGAAGCACAATTCATGGCTGCCCGGCACCTGAAGCAGGCGGAACAGCCCGAGCTTCTCCGACAACCGCGGATGCCAGGGATAGCCGTGCGGCAGCGCAGTATCCTCGGTGCAGTTGATGTAGGACTTCGCCAGTTGCATCTCGGCCGGGTTGGTCTTCAGCGCGACCTTGTCGCTGAACGTCTTGAGCGGATGCGGATTGAGGATATCGTAGGCCTTCCGGGCCAGTTCGAGATCGGCATCGTTGATGAATGCCTCGCGCCAGATCGGGAATGGCAGCACCACGGAGCCGTCACCGCGCTCGGCGGCAATCGCCTCGAACAGGCCGAGATAGTGCGGCGGCACCATGTCGTTGAGCGACTCGCCGTTGTTGGGGACGAAGGCATTCCAGTAGATCAGCCGGCGGATGCGCTCCGGCACGAGGTCGGCGACCCCCGTGATCACCATGCCGCCATAGGAGTGGCCGAGCAGGATCACGTCCTTCAGATTGTTCTCGGCAAGATAATCGGCGATGGACTGGATCGCCTCCTGGAGCCCTGTGGTCTTGGCGTCGCCCGGCCGGTTGCCCCTGATCGTGGGGGTATGGACGGTGTGGCCGGCGGCACGAATGGGGGCGGCGACGGGCTCAAGCTCGGCTCCGGTGTGCCAGGCGCCGTGGACGAGGACGTAGGTCGACATATTGTAGCTCCTCCGCAAGGATGGTTAGATCGGCGCGGCAATCACCGGCCAAAACCTTGCCGACTGAACGTCGGTCGTTGCCTTTGTTGCAGCCATATTGAGCCGGCCGGGGATCGGTCCGCTTGGCTGGCGCTGAACCGGATTGGTCTCGGAGCGAACTGATGGAGCAGGTCAATCCAGCAAGCCGGCCGCGGCACTTCGTCTGGAATACGGCCGAGGCGCGCCCGGCCGAGCAGTTTTCCTTCTACCGTGAGGCGATCTGCCAGGCGTTCATGAACCTGACGCCGGAATCGGCGACGACGTCGTATTTTCCGGCAAAGGTGGAGACGATCAGGTTCGGCGCCGGCGCGGTCAACCGCGTGGTGTTTCCCGAGCATACCGTGCATCGCTCGCGCAGCGATATCGCGGCCTCGAACGAGAGCTGCTTCTATCTCAACTTCAAGCTCGCCGGCCGCTGCCGCATCGTGCAGGGGGATCGCGACGTCAGCCTGTCGCGCGGCCAGGTCGGCATCTGCGACAGCGACCGCGAGGTGAGGTTGCTGCATGACCGCGGCCCGACGTTGGAGGTCGCTTCGTTCTGGGTGCCCTCGCGCGCGCTGCGCGACCGCCTGCCGCCGGGCTTCGATTTCGAAGCCGAGCGCGTCTCCGATGATCCTCATGTCGGCCATCTCATCGTCGGGACGGCGCGCGCGCTCAACGCCGGCGCCTTGCGAATGACTGAGGAGGACAGCGTGCGCCTGTTTGGCGTGCTGCTCGATCTCGTGGCGCTCAGCTTGTCGCGCCGCTCGCGCGCGCAAGTCGCGGAAGCGGCGAGCTTTGCGGATGCCACGGTGCTGGCGCTGCGCCGCGCCATCCACGAGCGACTGCGCGAGCCAGGGCTGACCGTTGCGGCGGTCGCGGGTGCCGTCGGCATCAGCGAACGCTATGTGCACAAGCTGTTCGAGCGTTCCGGTACGACGTTCTCCGATTACATCATGGAGCGCCGGCTCGACGGCGCCGCGGCAGATCTGCGAGATCAGGCCGTGGCAGGTCGCGAGATCGGCACGATCGCGTTCGACTGGGGCTTTTCGGACCTCTCCCACTTCACGCGGCGCTTCAAGCAGCGCTTTGGTTGTCGGCCGCGCGACTGGCGCAACTCGTGAGCGGATGCGATAGGGCTACAGCGACCGCGCGATCAACAGCTTCATGATCTCGTTGGTGCCGCCATAGATCTTCTGAATGCGGGAATCGATGAAGATGCGCGAGATCGGATATTCCTGCATGTAGCCATAGCCGCCGAACAGCTGGAGACATTCGTCGGCGGTCTCGACCTGCTTTTCCGAGCACCAGTATTTCGCCATCGAGGCGGTGACGGTGTCGAGATCCCCGGCGACCAGGCGCTCGACGCACCAGTCGACGAAGACGCGGGCGATCATCGCTTCGGTCTTGCGCTCGGCGAGCTTGAACGCGGTGTTCTGGAATTCGAGCAGCGGCTTGCCGAAGGCGGTGCGCTCCTTGGTGTAATCGGCGGTGAGTTTGACGGCGCGCTCCATCGAGGCAACGGCGCCGACCGCGAGCGCGAGGCGCTCCTGCGGCAGTTGCTGCATCAGTTGCACGAAGCCTTGCCCCTCTTCGTTGCCGAGCAGGTTTTCCGGCGGCACCGTAACGTTGTCGAAGAAGAGCTCCGAAGTATCGGAGGCATGCAGGCCGATCTTGTCGAGGTTGCGCCCGCGGCGATAGCCGTCCGCGCCTGCGGTCTCAACCACGATCAGCGAGATGCCCTTGGCACCAACCTCGCCGGTGCGCGCGACGACGATGACGAGGTCGGCGGCCTGGCCGTTGGTGATGAATGTCTTCTGGCCGTTGATGACGTAGGAGTTGCCCTGTTTCTTCGCCGTGGTCTTGACGCTCTGCAGGTCCGAGCCAGTGCCCGGCTCGGTCATGGCGATGGCGCCGACCATCTCGCCCGAAGCCATCTTCGGCAGCCAGCGCTGCTTCTGCTCCTCCGACCCGTAATTGAGGATGTAGTGCGCGACGATGGCGCTGTGCACGGAGACGCCGGTCGTTACCTCCGGCACCGTGCTCTCGATATCCTCCAGCACCGCGGCATCGTAGGCGAAGGTCGCGCCCAGGCCGCCATAGGCTTCGGGCACGCTCGGCAACAGCGCGCCCATCTCGCCGAGCCCGCGCCAGGCCGAGCGGTCGACCATCTTCTGCGCACGCCACTTCTCGGCGTGCGGCGCGAGGTCCTTGGCGAGGAACTTCCGGAACTGGTCGCGGAAGATTTCGAGCTCTTCGGTCATCCAGGAGGAGCGGTAGGACATGAAAACTCCGGTCGGCGGTGCGACTGTTTTTGGTACTCCGGTGAAGGCGGGCAATTATTGTGTTTTCAGGCTGCGCCGGTGGCGCTACCAAGGCAACCGGATTCGAGCCTTTGGGGGTGTGTGATTTTGACCGCCGAAACGACTGAGCTCAAGACCACCGAGCTCAAGATTGATATCGACCGCGCGGGCGCCGTCTCCGCACTGTTGACGATGCCGGACAAGCCGCGCGCCTGCTACGTCTTCGCGCATGGCGCGGGCGCGGACATGCGGCATTCGTTCATGGAGAAAGTCGCGGCCGGTCTCGCCGATCGCGGCATTGCGACGCTGCGCTACAATTTTCCCTACATGGAGAAGAAGCTGGGACGGCCCGACACGCCGATGATCGCGCACGCTGCCGTTCGAACGGCGGTCGAGGAAGCGGCGCGGCTCTGCGCCGGTCTTCCGCTATTTGCCGGCGGAAAATCGTTCGGCGGGCGCATGACCTCGCAGGCGCAGTCCAAGGCGCCGCTGCCCGGTGTGCGCGGGCTCGCCTTCCTCGGCTTTCCGCTGCATGCCGACAACAAGCCTTCAATTGAGCGCGCGGCTCATCTGTCTGGAATAGAGATCCCGATGCTGTTCCTGCAAGGCACGCGCGACCGGCTCGCCGATCTCCGCTACCTCGAACCCGTGATCGAGGGGCTCGGCCCGAAGGCCAGGCTGCACGAGGTCGCCGGCGGCGATCACTCCTTCGCGGTGTTGCGGAAGTCCGGCCGCAGCAATGAGGAGGCGATGGAAGAGGTGCTCGATACGCTCGCGGCGTGGATCAACGAGTTCGTCTGAGCCTTCGCGCGGTCATCCGGCATAAAGCCCTTTGTCGCGCGCCTTCTGGATCGCGAGCGCTGCGATCAGGTCGAGCGACGGCGTCGAGAGGCCTGCGGCGTGGGCAAAGGCGGCCGGGGCCTTCACTAGCACGTCGATCTCCATGGCGCGGCCGAGCTCGTAGTCCTGGAGCAGCGACGGCTTGTGATTGGGCGCCGGGCCGCTCCGCGTCATGCGCTTGACCTCGGGGATGTAATGCTGCGCGATCTCGTTGGCCTCGTTGAGCAGGCGCGGAATGACATCCGTGAAGGCGGGGTCGTTGCGCACGCCGCGCGCAGTCAGGCCCGTGAGCAGGCACAGCACCGTCAGCGACATGTTGGTCAATAGCTTTGACCAGATCGCCTCGCGGATGTCGGAGACAGGCGGTGATTCGAGTTTTGCGTCGTTCAGGGCCGTGCGGAGCTGCGCGATGCGCTCGCTGTTGCGGTCGTCGCACTCACCGACCAAGAGCCGGTTGCGGTCGGCCGAGAGGTTTTCGACGATGCCGGGTTCGACCACCTCGTTGGAGGAGAACACGACGCCGCCGATGATCCGCTCTTTCGCGATCGCCTTGCGAAGCCGCGCACCGGGATCGAGGAAGGCGAGGTCAGGTGGGGCGGGGTGCCGCGGCGGTAATCCGATATTGTACCACCAGGGAATGCCGTTCTGTGCGAACACGATCGCGGTCTCTTCGCCAAGCAACGGGGCGATGCCGGTGACGAGGCCCGGCAGGCCGGTTGCCTTCAGGGTAGAGATCACGACGTCCTGCGGCCCGAGCAGAGCCGGATCGCCGGAGGCGCGGACCTTGGCACAAACTTCCGCCTCGCCGACGCGCAGCTTCAGCCCGTTGGCGCGCGCTGCCTCCAGATGCGGCCCGCGCATGACGCAGGAGACCTCATGGCCGGCGCGTGCAAGCCGCACCGCAAGGTGGCTGCCGACGGCACCCGCGCCGAAAATGCAAATACGCATGATATGACCGCCCCGTCCCGAGGATTGATCTTTGGCTCGCGCCGACGGACAGCATGGCACAAGCCGCCATGCGATGGGCGCGACCGCCTCCCCGCGGAAAGTGATGGATCAAGGGACGCGGCCACGGTCATAGTGCGTGGCCTGACAAAGAATAATGCCGAGAGGACCGCCCATGCCGGCCAGCCCTGTCTTGTGGACCTTTGACGAGCGCGGGGTCGCGACCGTCACGCTCAATCGACCCGAGGTCAACAATGCCTATGACGGAGCGTTGATATCAGGCGTGCTCGCCGCGATGGACGAACTGAGCGGCAAACCCGATTTGCGCGTCGTGGTGCTCAGGGGCAACGGCAAGCACTTTCAGGCCGGCGCCGACCTCAAATGGATCAATTCAGTGCGGCCGCAATCGCCTGAAGCGAACGAGGCGGCCTCGCGGGCGACGTTCGAGGCGGTGCAGCGGCTGAACACGCTGCCGATCCCGACCGTGGCGCTCGTGCAGGGCGGCTGCTTCGGCGGCGGCACCGGCGTGATCGCGGCGTGCGACGTGGTGATCGCGGCCGACAATGCGCTGTTCTCGATCACCGAGGTGCGTTGGGGCCTGACCGCTGCAATCATCATCCCGCAGCTCTGCGACGCCATCGGCGTGCGTCAAGTTCGCCGTTACGCGCTGACCGGCGAGCGTTTTGGCGCCGATGAGGCGCGCCGCATCGGCCTCGTTCATGACGTCGTGCCGCTCGCCGAGCTGGAGGCCGCCGGCGCGAAAGTGGTCGAGCAGTTGCTCGCCAATGGGCCGGAGGCGATGGCAGAGACCAAGCGGCTCGCGCTGGAAAGCTCGTTCGGCGGGATGAGCGTCAATGACGCCGCCTATGCGCGCCTCGTTCATCTGCATTCGCTCAAGCGCCAGAGTGCAGAAGCGGCGGAAGGGCTGGCGTCCTTTGCCGAGAAGCGCGCGGCGAAATGGAGCGGCAAGGCCTGAGGGATCGTTGCCAGCGTCCGGATATTTACAACGCCTATGACGGACAGGCGGTGATCTAAGCTGGTGCTTTCAATTTCGCGCGTCTGTATCGCAGCCACACGACTGCAAAATAGCCGAGCGATGTCGCGGCCAGGATCACAGGCAATGTGGCAACGGCTGACCATGCGGCCAGTTCGGCGAGGCTCAGTTGATGATGAGGATGAAGCGGTCGACTGGCATTCAAGGCATACAGAAACCAGAAGGCGGTAGCGGCACTCACAATCAGGCAGATGAACCAGCGACGCAAGGTGTAGCCGATCCCCGCTCCGACGATGATCCCCGGAATGGCAAGCAGGTACAACTCGGTCTGCCAAATCCCCGCGAGGTCACGTGCAAACAGAAAGATCTTCATGACGGATCCCAGAGCGCCAGACGTCATAGCTGTCCTGCTACTAGAAAACGTTAACGGGATCGGCGCAATTCGCGCCGTGCAACCGTGCCGATCGGTCGCCCCTCAGCATCCCCGGCAGATGCCGCTCATGCTGCGATAGACCGCGTCGTCGTCCTGCCGCATCTGCTTGAGCGATTCGAGTGTGGTGCTCTCGCGTGGTGGCTCGGGCTTGCGCTTGGTCGCAAGCTCTTCCTCCTGCCGCTTGTAGCAGGCCTCGCGGTCGGCCTTGGCCTGGATGAAGCGGCAGTTCTGCTCCACTGCGGAAGCCGGCGCGGCCGAGATCGCAAGGCAGATCAGCGAAATCAGGGTGCGTTTCAAAGACATCGATCCTAGGGGCGCCTGTTCTGTCAGTTCCGCCGAGCGGGATCAATCGTCTTTTGGCGCCATAGGACTTTACATCGTCGATCCCTTTGTCGAGATAGCAAAAAGGGCCCACCTTGGGTCTCAAACGACCGGATTATCGTCTTGCAGAGAAAATCCATTCGGGAACCTGCGCGCCAGGTCCCGCTCTATGGCGAATATGAAGTGGTGGTGCTCGGCGGTGGGCCGGCCGGCATCGTCGCGGCTGCCTCGGCGGCGCAGGCGGGTCGGCGAACGCTTCTGATCGAGCGTTACGGCTTTCTGGGGGGCATGGGCACGGCCGCCGGTGTCACCAATTTCTGTGGCTTGCACGGCAATGTCCATGGCAGGCACCACCGTCTCGTGCAGGGCATGGCCTCCGAGCTGCTCGCGCGAATCGATCGGCTCGACGGCCTCAACAAGCCGCATCTGATCCTCGGCAAGGTCTTTGCGCAAGCCTACGACACCGCGGCCTACAAGATCGCGGCTGATGATCTCCTTGCAAGCCACAACGTCGACATCCTCTTCCATGCGCTCGGCGCCGGCGTCGTGATGGGCGATGCGCGCCGTATCGACGTGCTGATGGTCGAGACCAAGGCCGGACGGCAAGCGGTGCGAGCTGAGATCTTCATCGATTGCTCCGGCGACGGCGATCTCGCAGTCTGGTCCGGTGCGCCCTACGAGATCGGCGACGAACACGGCCATCCGCTTTACCCGTCGATGATGTTCCGCCTCAACGGTATCGATCCCGAGAAGGCTGGCGAGGCCTGGCGTACCATTCCGCAATTGATGGAAAAGGCGCTCGCCACCGGCACGCACAGCTTTCCGCGCAAAAGCGCGATCGTGCGGCCGCAGCGCCATGGCATCGAATGGCGGGTGAATTTCACGCAAGTCGCGCGCGAGGACGGCCATGCCATCAACGGCATCGAGCCTGGTGATCTCACTCGCGGCGAAATCGAGGGCCGTCGCCAAGCGCTCGCCGCCTTCGAATTCCTGCGCACCGTGCCAGGCTTTGAAAAATCCTATATCGTCGATCTGCCGCCGCAGCTCGGCATCCGCGAGACCCGCCGCATCAAGGGCGGCTACCAGCTCAGCGGCGAGGACGTGCTCACCTGCGCCTCGTTCGAGGACTCGATCGGCGTCAACGGCTGGCCGATCGAGGCCCATGTGCCGGGCGACGTCGTCTTCACCTTCCCGCCGATCCCCGAATCGCGCGGCTACAACGAATTGCCGTATCGCATGCTGGTGCCGGAGAGCGTAGACAATCTCCTGGTCGCAGGCCGCTGCGCCTCCATGACCCATGAGGGCCAGTCGGCGGCACGCGTCTCCGGGGCCTGCTTCGCGATGGGGGAGGCGGCCGGTTCCGCTGCTGCGCTGGCGCTGGCAGGCAACCAGATCCCGCGTGACATCCCGGTTGAAAAACTGCAGGAAACATTGAAACAACAGGGCGCCTTCATCGGGCGGGACCAGACCGTGCCAGAGGGCCTGTGAAGAAACGACGGAGGAAGACGGATGGGTTGGGTTGCGCGGTTCGCGGGTGTAGGCTTGTTGGCGCTGACGACGATTGCAGCAGCGCAGGCCGAGGAGGCGCTGAAGGCGAAAGTTGGCGTGCTCAGGCTGTCGTCCTCCGCGCCGGTCTTCATCGCGCAGGACAAGGGCTATTTCCGCGACGCCGGCCTCGATATCGAGCTGAAGTTCTTCGATGCGGCGCAGCCGATCGCGGTCGCCACCACCTCGGGCGACGTTGATTTCGGCATCACCGCCTTCACCGCAGGTCTCTACAATCTCGCCGGCAAAGGCACGCTGAAGGTCATCGGCGGCATGAGCCGCGAAAAGGCCGGCTATCCCCTGATCGGCTATTTCGCCAGCAACAACGCTTACGCGGCCGGGCTAAAGACGCCGAAGGATCTCGCCGGCAAGCGAGTGGCTATGACGCAGGTCGGATCATCCTTTCACTATTCGCTCGGCCTGCTCGCGGACAAATATCACTTCAAGCTATCCGACGTGAAGATCGTGCCGCTGCAATCGCTGTCGAATGCGGCGGCGGCGCTGAAGGGCGAAACGGTCGACGCCGCGCTGCTTCCCATCTCCACCGCGCGAAAGCTGATGGATGACGGCGGCGCGAAATTCCTTGGCTGGGTCGGCGACGAGACGCCCTGGCAGCTCGGCGCCGTGTTCGCCTCGCCCAAGACACTCGCCAACAAAGTGTTGGTGACGAAGCTGCTCGGCGCGCTGGCAAGAGCCGATCGCGAATATCACGACGTCATCCTGGCTGCGATGAAGAATGGCACCGTGCCGATCAACGAGCAGACAAAGCCGCTGCTTGAGATCATCGCCAAGTATACCAACCTGCCGGTCGAGCAGGTGGTCGGCAATTGCGCCTATATCGATCCCGACGGCAAGCTGGACGTCAAGGACGTCGACAACCAGATCAAATGGCTGCAAGAGCAGGGTTTTGCCGACAAGGGTTTTGACGCGGACGCGATCATCGCGAAGGACTATGTGAAGGCGGATTGATGCCCCAGGCGACCCACTATCCCCGTCGCCCTTCGAGACCTCCGCTGCGCTCCGGCACTTCCGGGTGACGGTGTGAGAAGAGACAACGATTGATGGACCTGATCGCCAACCACATCACCCATCGCTTCGGCGAGCTCGCCGTGCTCGACGACGTGTCCTTCACCATCAGCGCGGGCGAGGTGGTGGCGATTGTCGGGCCGTCGGGTTGCGGCAAGAGCACGCTGCTGTCGATTCTGGGTGGGCTGCTGCTGCCGTCATCCGGCGTAGCGGAGCTGCGCGGCGCGCCGCCGTCCGACAGCCTCAATCCGCTGACCTTCGTGTTCCAGGATTTTGCGCTGCTGCCCTGGGCCACGGTGGAGGAGAACGTCGAATTCCCGCTGCTGCACACCCAGCTTTCGTCCGCACAGCGCCGCGCACAGGTCGACGATGCCCTGCGCCGTACGGGACTTACTGATTTTCGCACGACCTATCCAAAGCAGCTTTCCGGCGGCATGCGCCAGCGCGTCGGCATTTCGCGCGCGCTTGCGGTGAGACCCGCCATCCTCTTGATGGACGAGCCGCTCTCGGCGCTGGATTCGCAGACCCGCGAGCTGTTGATGGAGGATTTCGTCGGCCTGCTCGCCGATGGCGGCATGGGCGCGGTCTATGTCACTCATAATCTCGAAGAGGCCGCGCGGCTTGCCGACCGCATCGTCGTGCTGTCGCGGCGACCCGGCCGCATTCGCGAGGTCGTCACGGTGCCGATGACGCGCGCCGAACGCGGCGAGGCTGCTGCGCGCGAAAAACTGCTCGCGCTCCAGAACCAGATCTGGTCGCTGATCCGCAACGAAGCGATCGATGCCGAGCGCGAGGTTCAGCATGCTTGATCGCGCAACCCGGGCAGAAGCGCAGACGAAGGAGGCGGTGACGCGGCCGGTGCGCTTCCGCGGCGCGGGCTTCGTGCCGGCGAGCAGCCGGTTTGGCGGCTGGGTCGCGCTCGCGCTCGTCATCGCGCTCTGGCAGGCCGCGGGCAGTGCGCGCCTCGTCAATCCACTGTTCCTGCCGGCGCCCTCGGCGATCGCACGCGCTATCTACGAGCTCGCGGCTTCCGGTGCGCTCTGGCAGCATCTCTCGGCCTCGCTGCTGCGCATCGGTGTCGGCTGGCTGCTCGGCACCGCGGCCGGCGTTGTCGTCGGGTTTGCCATTGGTCTCTCACGGCTCGCGCGCAGCGTCGGCATCACCTTCATCTCGGCACTGTTCCCGATTCCGAAGATCGCGCTGCTGCCACTGCTCATCCTCTGGCTCGGCATCGGCGAAGAGCCGAAGATCGCGACCATTGCGCTCGGAGTGTTCTTCTCGACCGCGATCTCGGTCTATAGCGGTGTCGATGCGGTGCCGCGCAACCTCATCCGGATGGCGCAGAGCTTCAACGTGCCGTTCGCGACCATCGTGCGCAAGGTAATCTGGCCGGGTGCGCTGCCCTCGATTCTCGCCGGCTTCCGCATCACGGCGTCGGTCGCGCTCCTGCTCGTCGTCAGCGCCGAGATGATCGGTGCCCAGTTCGGCATCGGCGCCTTCGTGCTCCAGGCCGGCAATCTCATGCAGACGGATCAGCTGCTTGCGGGCGTGGTGATCCTGTCGGTATTCGGGCTGGCGGTGGGGAAGGTCATCAACTGGCTGGAAACGCGGCTGCTGCACTGGCGATGAGGGTTGGCACAAAAGCCGTAGGGTGGGCAAAGCGGAGCGTGCCCACCACTTGGTAACGCGGATCGATGGTGGGCACGGCGCGAGTGCGCCTTTGCCCACCCTACGGCATCGTCTTGTCACGCATTCCCGCGATCCTCGCGGAAGAGGTCGAGCTTCTGCTGCACCGGACGGTCGGAGAAGCTGAACAGCACGGCATCCGCCTCGGCCTCGTGCGTGACCCAGTGCCAGCTCGGCGCCACGAACAGGTCGCGCGGGCCCCATTCGAAGGTCGCATCGCCGATGCGGGTGCGGCCCTTGCCTTCGACGGCGCAGAACACGGTCGCGTCGGTGGAGCGATAGCGCGCGGTCTTGAAACCCCTCGGCAGGAGCTGGATGAACGTGCCGATGGTCGGCATCGCGTAGTCGCCGGTCTCGGGGTTGCTGAACTTCAGCTTCAAGCCGTGGCAGGCGTCCCATTCCTCGCGCGCTCTGGCTTTTTCCAGCGCTTCGCGGGTGTAGGCATAGGGATAGCTGAAGATCGGCGAGGTCTTCGACGACCGCTTCATGTCGACCGGCAGCAGATTGTGGCCGTAGCGCGCAAAGCTGTCGCCAGCGGGTTTCGTGATCTTCTGCTGATCCTCCTTGGCGCCTTCAGCGAACGAGCAGTCGAAGAATTGCACGAGGGGGATATCGAGGCCGTCGAGCCAGAACATCGGCTCATCCGTCTCGTTGGAATGATCGTGCCAGGTCATCGACGGTGTGATGATGAAGTCGCCGGGCTCCATCGCGGTGCGCTCGCCGTCGACGGCAGTGTGGGCGCCCTTGCCCTCGAGCACGAAGCGCAGGGCCGACTGGCTGTGGCGATGCGCAGGCGCGACGTCGCCGGGCACCACCATCTGCACACCGGCATAGAGCGAGGTCGTGATCTTCGACTGCCCGCGCAGGCCGGGATTTTCCAGGATCAACACCCGCCGCTCGGCTTCCTTGGCGGTGATCAGCTTGCCCGCTTCGGTCATGTAGTCGCGGATGACGTCGAACTCCCACAAATGCGGCCGGCAGGCGCTCCTTGGCTCCGGCGTGATCAAGTCGCTCATCACGGTCCAGAGCGCGGTGAGGTTTTCGCCGTCGATCTTCCTGTAGAACGCCTCGCGTTCCGGCGTCTTCGCTACGGCTTCCATGGCGAGCCTCCCGTTCGTTTTGTAGATTGACAGTATACTGCCAATCTAGGTAGCGTCAACTTGATGGCCGCCATGAAGATGGCGTCATTCCGGGGCGCCCGCAGGGCGAACTGCGGTGCGCAATTGCGCACCTGAGAATCTCGAGATTCCGGGTTCTCGCTTCGCGAGCCCCCGAATGACGTGCAAGAAAATCCATGGGAGGGTTCCGATGAAGCTGCACGGCTATTTCCGCTCCAGCGCGGCCTATCGGGTGCGGATTGCGCTGAACCTGAAGGGGCTGACCGCCGCTCACCTGCCGCATCATTTGCGCAAGGGCGAGCAATGCGCGCCCGCCTACCTCGCCATCAACCCGCAAGGCCTGGTGCCGACGCTGGAGGATGATGCGGGCACAATCCTCACGCAGTCGCTCGCCATCATCGAATGGCTGGACGAGACCCACCCCAATCCGCCGCTGCTGCCGAAGGATAGCCTGCGCCGCGCCAAGGTGCGGGCGTTTGCGTTGGCCATCGCCTGCGACACCCATCCGGTGCAAAACCTGAAAGTGCTGGCGCGCCTGCGCGAACTGGGGCTGGCCGAGGAGAAGGTCCAGGAATGGGCCGCCTGGGTCAATCGCGAGGGGCTGTCGGCCTGCGAGATGCTGGTGAAAGACGAGGTGGGGCCGTTCTGCTTCGGCGACGCGCCGACGCTCGCCGATCTCTGCCTGGTGCCGCAGCTCGGCAATGCCCGCCGCTTCGGGGTCGACGTCTCGGCTTATCCGTGCCTGCTCAAGGCGGAAGCCGCAGCGAAGGCGCTGCCGGCTTTCGCCAATGCGGTGCCGGAGAAGCAGCCCGATGCCGAGTAAGCCTGCCCCTCCGATCACGATGGACGCGGTCTATGCCGCGCCGGGTTATCTGTTCCGGCGCATGCAGCAGATCGCGGTCTCGATCTTCATGGAGGAGTGCAAGGCCTTCGACCTGACGCCGGTGCAATATGCGGCGCTGGTTGCGATCCACACCCATCCCGGCATCGACGCGACGCGGCTGTCCGCGGTGATCGCCTTCGACCGCTCGACCCTCGGCAGCGTCATCGAGCGGCTCCAGGCCAAGGATTATATCGAGCGCAAGCCGGCGCCCGAGGACAAGCGGATCAAGCTGCTCTATCTGACGAGGCAGGGTGCAGGGATCCTCAAGGACATCATCCCAGCGGTCGAGCGCGCGCAGGCGCGCATGCTGGAGCCGCTCAAGCCCGGCGACCGCAAGACCCTGATGACGCTGCTCGTGCAACTCGTCGATCTCAACAACGAAGCCTCCCGCGTCCCCCTTCGCGCCGAGGACGCGCTGGAACATCTGGGGAAGGCGGGGTGAGGGGGCGATGCGAGTGAGGTTGCACTTGCGCCTCACCACCGACGTCGTCCCGGGGGCGACGCTGAGATTGGGGCCGCGCCGTCGTGGCAATTTCAGGTGTCGTTCCCCGCGAAAGCGGGGAATCCAGTACGCCGCGGCTTCTCCGTATTCGTCGCCGCCTCTGGAATACTGGATCGCCCGCCCCAGTGCGCAATTGCGCACAAGGCGGGCGATGACACTGAGGATGTGGCTGCCAAGTACACGTCACGCACCTCGCCCCTCATCCCGGACTCCCGCCGTTCTTCTCCGCCTCGTAGCGCGCCATGAAGGCCGGCGACATATGGCGCAGGCGCGCATCGTCGATCCGCCCGGAGCGGGTGATGTAGCTATAGGCAAATTCCATCAGGTCGAGCTTCATGTGTTCGGCAAAGTGCTCGTACCAGCCGGCCGAGGTGCGCGCGGCGCTGACGAGCTTTTGCACGATTGGTTTGCGCTCGGCCTGGTAGCGGTGCAGCGCGGTTGCAAGATGCGCGTCGGATTCCAGCGCCTTCACCAGCGAGATTGCGTCCTCGATCGCGAGCCGCGTGCCTGAGCCGATCGAGAAATGCGCCGAGTGCAGCGCGTCGCCGATCAGCACCATGTTCTTGAACGACCAGTGCTCGTTCCAGACCCAGGGGAAATTGCGCCAGACCGATTTGTTGGAGACCAGACAGTGACCGCCGAGCGTATCGGCAAAGACCTCCTCGCAGACGCCTTTTGACTGCTCGAGGTCCTTGTAGGCGAAACCGTAGGCCTGCCAGGTGGCATGGTCGCACTCGACCAGGAAGGTGCTCATGGTCGGCGAGTAGCGGTAGTGATGGGCGTTGAAGGCGCCGCGATCGGTCTTCACGAAGGTCTGTGACAGCGTGTCGAAGCGTTTCGAGGTGCCGTACCAGACGAACTTGTTGGAGGAGTAGGACAGCGAGGTGCCGAAATCGCCCTCGTACGAGCGACGCACCAGCGAGTTGAGCCCGTCGGCGGCGACGATCAGATCATGGCCGTTGAGCTGATCGATGGAATGGATCTGCGTGTCGAAGCGCGGTGTGACGCCGGCATCGAGCGCGCGCTGCTGGAGGAATTTCAGAAGATCGAGCCGTCCGATCGAGGAAAAGCCGACGCCGTCGATGGCGACGCTGTCCGCGCCCAGATTCAGCGTGATGTTCTCCCAACTCTCCATGTGCGGCGCGATGGCGTCGACCGTCTCGGGGTCGTCCGCGCGCAGGAACTCCAGCGCCTCGTCCGAGAACACCACGCCAAAGCCCCAGGTCGCGTCGGCCGGGTTCTGCTCGAACAGGTCGACCTGGTCGTCGGGGTGACGCTTCTTCCAGAGATAGGCGAAGTAGAGCCCGCCAGGCCCCCCGCCGATCACGGCGATCCGCAACGTCGTCCTCCCTGATTGAAAGTATTCTTGCTATTCGAGCTAGGGGCTAGATCTGCTCTGGTCCGCAGCGCCAGAGCAATGATCGACAAGGGCCATGCGTTCGTTCCTCCTCCCGGTCTTGTCGTGATCAAAATCGAAGAGTCAGCAACCTCTCTGTGGTGTCAGCGACTGCGCACGCCGCCAGACATCGCCGCGCGGAACTGGCCATGCGCGGCGTTGTGCGATCCTAGCGCGATCCTAGCGCGCAGCGAAGGGGGCAAGGACCTCCTTGCAGGCGGGTGACAGCGAGCCGGCATTGGTCGCGAGGCATTGCGCGATGCGGCCGCCGCCCGGCGCCACACCTGCGCACAGCGTGCGGACGTCGCCGCCGCATGCCGAACGCACGATGAGCAGCTCTTCGCGCGGCCGCAACGGCCGCAGGACGATGGCCGCTGGCGCTGCCGCGGGAGCCGCGCCCGTGGGCGCTGCGGCGGCTGACGCGCCGCCACCGCCGGTCGCGGCGCTCACCGCTTTTGCGCAGGCGGGCGAGACCCTCGCCTTGTTCTTCTCCAGGCATTCGAGCGCGGGCGCGCCGCCAGGCGGCACGCCGGCGCAGACTTTTGGATAGTCGGAGCGGCAGGCACTCTTGATCGCGGAGACCTGTGCGCTGCTCGGCTGCCTGGCCGCGGCAGCTTTGGGCGCCTCGGCTTTGGGTGCTTCGGTCGTGGCGGGCGTTTTGGCGGGTTCGGCGGCAGGCGCCGATTCAGCCTTCGGTGCGGCCGGTGCGGCTTCGGTCTTCGGCGCAGCCGCCGGTTCGATCGCGCGCACCGCGCTCTGGCAGGCCGACGACAGGCTCGGCATGTTCTTGTTCAGGCACTGCAGTGCCTCGGCACCGCCCGGCGTCACGCTCGCGCAATGCGCCTGATAGTCGGCCCGGCATGCGGACCGGATCGCACTCTTCTGTGCGTCGGTCGGGGCCCGCGCGAAGATCGGTGCTGCAGTTGCGAAGAGAGCCGCCGCCAGCAACGCGCTGCGCGTTGCGACAATTCCAGAGCTATTGAACATTTGCGCCAATTCCTGCCCTTGGTGAAGCCCATGCCTTGAAAATCGGAGCTTCGAAAAAAGTCATATGATCGCAATCGGCGCGAGGGCTATCTCGCGCACGGCATCATTGGCCGCTTTGGCATCTACCGCAAGTAGATTGTGCCCGCCGAATGTGGCGGGACAACATCGTCAGAGCTTGACCATACGCTTGCCGCGGTTCTCGCCCGCAAGCAATCCGATCAACGCCCGCGGCGTGTTCTCCAGGCCGTCTATGATGTCCTCCTGCACCTTCAACTGTCCCGACTTGACCCAGGCTTGCAGGTCGGCGAGCGCGTGCTGGCTCCGGCTCATATAGTCCGTCACGATGAAGCCCTGCATCACGAGCCGCTTCACCACGATCAAGCCGGGCACGCCGCGCGGGCCATGCGCGGACGGCGCGCGGTCATATTGCGAGATTGCACCGCAGCAGGCGATGCGGCCGTAATTGTTCATCTGTGGCAGGCAGGCTTCCAGAATGTCGCCGCCGACATTGTCGAAATAGACGTCAACGCCATCAGGTGCAGCCGCGCGCAGCGCCTTGAACACCGCGCCGTCCTTGTAGTCGACCGCGGCATCGAAGCCGAGTTCCGCTGTGAGCCAGTTGCATTTGTCTGCGCCGCCGGCAATTCCGATCACGCGACATCCCCTGATCTTGGCGATCTGTCCGACGATCGATCCGACCGAGCCCGCGGCGGCCGAGACAACGACCGTCTCGCCTTCCTTGGGCTTGCCGATCTCCAGCAGGCCGAAATAGGCGGTGAGGCCGGCGATGCCGAACACGCTGAGCAGATGCGTCAGCGGCTCGAGCTTCGGCATTTTCGTGAGATGCTTTGCGGGCACCGCGGCGTAGTCCTGCCAGCCGGTATCGCCGAACACGATGTCGCCGGCTGCGATCCCCGCTGCCTTTGAGCTGACGACCTCGGCGATGGCGCCGCCGGCCATCACGCTGTTGGCCTCGACCGCCGAACGATAGGTCGCGCCATGCATCCAGGCACGGTTGGCGGCATCGAGCGAGATGTAGCGCACGCGCAACAGCGCCTCGCCGTCCTTCGGCTCCGGCACGGCGCCCTCGACCATCTTGAAATGCTCCGGTCCGAGCTTGCCGCTCGGCTTCTCGACCAGGAGGATCTGGCGATTGACGGTCCCGCTCATGGTAGTCCCCTCTTCAATTGTTTGACTTTTATTGATGCAGGTGCCGCGCAGAAATCATGCAAGCCGCATCCGTTGTGCGCTGCGTGAAAGCTAGATCGCTCCACCCTTTTTCACAACGGGAACATCCGGCCAACGCGAGCGCTCGCCAAGCGTGTTGCGTCGCTGTCAAAATCTGCGACACTGTGAAGCGCCGGTGTACGTGGGGGTAAGCGATGTCGAACAGGTTTACGCAATACATTCTGGTCGCGATGGTGCTGGGCATCATCGTGGGGTCGGCGATCTACAATTTCATGCCCGACACCCGTGCCGAGTGGGCCTCCTCGATCAACCTGATCGCCATGATGTTCCTGCGCCTGATCAAGATGATCATCGCGCCGCTGGTGTTCGCGACCCTGGTCGGCGGCATCGCACATATGGGTTCGGGTGCAAGGCTCGGGCGCATCTTCGCCAAGACCATGGGCTGGTTCGTCAGCGCCTCCTTCGTGTCGCTGCTGCTCGGCCTCGTGATGGTCAACCTGCTCCAGCCCGGCGCGAACTTCCCCGGAACGCTGCCGGAGAAGGGGCAGTCGACGGGATTGCCCGTCTCGGCCTTCTCGATCGAGAAATTCCTGACCCATCTGATCCCGACCTCGATCGCGGACGCGATGGCGCAGAACGAGATCCTGCAGATCGTGATCTTCGCCGTGTTCTTCTCGGTGGCGATGGGCGCCATGCCTGAGCGCTCGAAGCCGATCCTCAGCCTGATCGACGACATTTCCCACATCATGCTGAAGGTGACGAGCTATGTGATGCTGTTCGCGCCGCTCGCGGTCTGGGCCGCGATCACCGCCACCGTCGCCAAGAACGGTCTCCTCGTGCTGTGGAAGCTCGTCGTGTTCATGGGCGGCTTCTACCTGTCGCTGCTGATCCTGTGGGCCATCCTGGTCGTCGTCGGCTTCGTCGCGATCGGACCGCGCTACGCCCATCTGCTGCGGCTGATCCGCGAGCCATTGATGATCGCGTTCTCGACCGCGAGCTCGGAGGCCGCCTATCCGAAGACGCTGGAGGGCCTGACCAAGTTCGGCGCCTCCTCGCGCATATCGAGCTTCGTACTGCCGCTCGGCTACTCCTTCAACCTCGACGGCACGATGATGTACTGCACCTTCGCCAGCATCTTCATCGCGCAGACCTATCACATCGAGATGTCGCTCGCGACCCAGCTCGCGATGCTCGCAACCCTGATGATCACCTCCAAGGGCGTCGCCGGCGTGCCACGTGCCTCGCTCGTGGTGATCGCATCGACGCTTTCCCAGTTCGGCATCCCCGAGGCGGGCCTGTTGATGATCATGGGCATCGACACCTTCCTCGACATGGGGCGCAGCGCCACCAACGTGATCGGTAATTCGCTCGCCACCGCCGTGGTCGCGAAGTGGGAAGGCGAGCTCGGGCCCGAGCATGCGCTCGGACCGGGCGAGGCGCCCACGCCGGACATGGTACCCGGCGAAGTGCCCGCGATGGCCGGCCACTGACAGGAGCGCGTCATGCGCCTGACATCGGCGATATCGGCGGGCCTGTTGCTGGCATGCGCGCTGGCAACCGGCGCCTCGGGGCAGATCGGTGGCAGCGAAGGGCTCAGCCCCACGCTCTCAGCCATCAAGAACAGTCACGTCGTGCGGCTCGGCTATCGCGAAAGCTCGCCGCCGTTCTCCTTCCTCGACCAGGCGGGCCGGCCGATCGGCTACAGCCTCGAGCTCTGCGAGGCGATCGTTGAGGAGATCGGCGTCGAGGTCGACGATCCCGATCTCAAGATCGAGTACGTCAAGGTCACCTCGGACGACCGCATCGATGCCGTGCTTCAGAACAAGATCGACCTCGAATGCGGCTCGACCACGGCCAATGCCGAACGCGGCAAACGCGTCGCGTTCTCACCGCTGATGTTCGTTGCCGGCACCAAGCTGATGGTGCCGAAGGCATCCAACGTGTCTGCCGTCGCCGACCTCAAGGGCAAGACGGTGGTGGTCACCAAGGGCACCACCAATGAGCAGGCGATGCATGCGGTCGACAAGAAGTTCTCGCTCGGCCTGAACATCATCGCCTCGCCCGATCACGAGCAGTCGTTCCAGATATTGGCGGACGGCAAGGCCGACGCGTTCGCGACCGACGACATCCTGCTCTACGGCCTGATCGTGCGCCACAAGGCGCAGGACAAGTTCCGCGTCACCGGCGATTATTTGTCCTACGACCCCTACGGCATCATGTTCCGCAAGGGCGAGCCGCAGCTCTCAGCCGTGGTCGAGCGCACCTTCCGCAAGCTCGGCTCCAACCACGACCTCGTCCCGCTCTACAACAAATGGTTCGTGGCACGGCTTCCGACCGGCGAAAGGCTCAACGTGCCGATCTCGTTGCAACTCGAGGAAGCCTTCAAGGCCATGGACGATTCGCCGGGGGCAAACAATTAGCGCGCTTGCGCTGCGGAATGATCGGGCCGCAATCCGGCTGCACCCTCTCCCCTTTTGGAAGAGGGTAACTTCGCGAAGCGAAGTCGGTTGTTGCCAAAATTGCCTGCGAAAAACCGGTAGGCCGCAGAAGACCGGTTCACAAACCTTCTCAATTTTTAGGAACGATTCGCCCCGCACCGATTATCGGCGTATGGACGAACTACTAAAACGCGCGGACAGGGCCATTCGGGATAGCGAGCTGATCCAGCGCCAGGTCTACGAATGCATCGTGCAGGCGCGCTTATGGAACGCGCGGTTCTGGCGACTGCGAGTCGCTCGCGCGAAGAAGTTGCGCGAAGTGGGCAGTCTCGCGCGCAGAGGGCCCACGCGCCGGAGTGCCAGATTGCGCGGCTCAATCGCCCAGGGCCGAAGACGCCCGATAAGGTTGTCGCCGATCAGGAAAATCCAGCGGCGAAAGGAGCTTAATGGTCTTGGGGTGGAAGCTGGCGCGGAAATACAAGCGTCTCAGCCGAACCTCGGCCCGTTGATGCAACTCGCGGCTTTCCTCGATTAGTCGCCTGGCTTCCGAGATTGCCGCCGCGGCACGGGTAATCAGCCTGTCGGCGTCCTCTAGCGCATCGGCGATCGGCGGCGCTCCCTATCCTATGCAGGCGGGAGCGCTACTGGTCTCTCAGCCACCGACGCCCACGGGCAAAGCCGAGCCGGTGATGCGAAACAACGCACCGATCAGAGAATGGTTGCCGGTCGAGGAACCCGTTGACGGGAAAAGTGCACTGAGGCCGCTGCTTCGTACAATGCCAAGCGGATTAGCTTATGCAATGGCAACTAGCTCGCGACGCGATCATTGTCCGAAACATGACCGATCCACTGTTCGAACGCGCCCGGCTTGCTATCGAGGAAAGCCGTGACCTCCAACGCCGTTGCCGCTTGCTTCATGCGGATAACGATTTCGAGCGACGGGAACTTCGTCGGGCCGTCTTCGAGAGTGCATCCATCCGAACCGAGGTCAGAGCGTTTCGTGAAAACAAGGAATGAGGCCCGCCGCAGGTGTCGCGGCGCCGAGTTCTGTCAGCGCCAGGCTTTTTCGTTCTTCTGTTCGTAGTCCTTGAAAGCCTTCTCGAGCCCGCTCAAGACCTCGGCGGATGTCTCGAACATCGCCTTCAACTGCGGTTCGTCGAACTTCTGAATGTCTTCGCGCAGATGGTTCCGGATATCCCGAAGGGCCTTCTGCATCTTCTGCGTATGGTGTCGGGGATCGCGGTCTGCGGCACCTGCCATATCCAGCCTCCTCGCCCCAGAGGATCCCCATGATCCTTCAACGCATCTGATCATAGGCATCCGCGAGAAAATGATCGAAGCTCTCAATCCGAATGAGACCTAGCCGTGGATATTCCATGTCCGTGACGATGTAGAGAGCGACCGTCAGAACACCGGCGAACAGGATCATATGCACCCAGCTTCGAGCCGCGCTCGCCGCCATGCCGAACCCGGCCAACAACGAACAGCCCAAGCCAAGCCCAAAGAGCATTAGGTATATGATTTGCGGTGGGTGCTTTTCCGCAGCACCCGCTCGGAGGCGGGCGATTTCAAACGCGGTGTTCAATGCAGGTAAGGTCAATGAGCAGGCGGGTTGGTAATCGCTCTTCGGGCAAGCCGCCAACGCCGCATTCCAAAGGCCTTCTTTCAACTGCACCAGTTGGCTCTGCTGCTCGCGGGAGAAATCCTCCATCCTCTTCCAGAGCAAGAAATCGTGTTGCATGCGGTAGAGGTCCACGCGAGCACGGACGTAATCTTTGAGCTTGCTTCTGAGTTCGTGGGCCGTATCTCTCTCGAAGAGACCTGTCCGGTCATATGCGGCAGCCACCGCCGTCGTTTCTTGAAGTACCAACTGCCGCCGGTCGTCAAATCGTTGCAGAGCGCCCGAAATGGTGAAAGCAAGCAGCAGACCCATCAAACCGAAGATGGCTCCTTCGACCGTTGACAGGCCAGCGGTGCTTTCGCCGTTTGTATGCTTGCGATAGCGCAAACCCAGGCGGCGGCCGAAGTTCAGAGAAATCATCGAGCCAACGAAGAACACGGCCGCGATCGCTACGGCAAAAAACATGAAGATCATTGCGCGCGATTTCCATTCTGGAACTCCGGCGCTATTGGTGACCAAAGCTCTTGGCAAAAGCATGGAATTCGATGACGACCGGCTTGATACCAAGAGCCCGGCGCGAAGCTCGCAAGTGCGTTTTGTTCACTTTTGGACAGAGCTTTCCATGTCGCGAAAAGCGTGCGGGAGTGTCTATCGCAGCTTCCTTCTCTCCGTTGCCACCTCGGCTTCGAGCATTTCACCGACCAGCGTCCAACTTAAAGATGGGTAAGTTGCAGACGGGAAAGATGAGCAAAGGGCGGGGAGCAGGTTCCGAAACGTAGAACCCCGGGAGGAAGCGAGGGCGAGACCATCCGTGGTCGCTGGGGCCTCGCGGAGTAAATGTAGCAGAATACTCAACCGGAGCAGCGTGGAACTACGGTGCCAGGAAAGAATGGCAACCAAGCACTGTTGCTATATCCGAAATCGCCTATTCTCGTCTAAAGAGACGGGAGGTGTACAGACTGCGTGATGTAGAACGCCAATCCCAACGACGCGGCCCCGATAGCCTCAATGACCCCTGACCCTCCTGCCGAGACCGCCATGCAATACTTGATGTGGGCGATCGAGCACATCGAGAAAGCAGGCAATCACGAGGCTGCGCGCCACGCCCGCATCGCTTTGGAAGCGCTGCGCCGGGGTATCCGATCAACGCACACCGGCAAACACGAGCCCTAACTGAAGGGTTCAGCGGCCTTTTCACAGCTCCGTCGGATCGGGATACAACGGTAGACACAGACGGTCGACGTTGTTGTTTTAATTGATTTAAGGGGAGAAGGGATGGCAGCGAGTGCGTAGCGCTCAGCCTTCTCTCCCAAACACCCGATCCAGCGCCGCGTCGTACGTCGCCTGCACCAGGTCCGGATACAGTTTCCCCAGCACCTCCATCATCACGCCGGAGTTGATCTCGAGCACCTGCCACGCGCCGTCGACACGGACGAGGTCGATGGATGCGAAGGTGATGCCGATGGCGCCAGCGGCGTCGATGGCGAGCTTTGCGCACACCCGACGCGTCTCGCCACCCTCGATGAGGACAGGCTTTGCGCCGGCATCGAGATTGTGACGCCAGGTGAGGACGCGCCGCTCGCCGTTCGGCACGACGGTGTCGAGCGCATGCGCGTCGAGATCATCCAGCTTCACCTTGGGCATCGTGCCCGCCAGTTCGCGCAGCGTCTGCACGCCGTCGCCGACCACCGACGGCCGCTCCTTGCGGTAGACCACGAGCGGTGTCTTATCGAGGAGAACGACCCGGACCTCGTCCTCGATCTCGACATAGGGCGCGATCACGAGGCCGAGGCTCATCGCGAAGATCTCGCTCACGGCGCGTTCGAGTTCGGCGCTGCTCGTTACCTTGAGAACTGACCGGCCTGCCGTGCCCTCGTTGGGCTTCACCACCAGCCCTTGCGGGTTCTGCATCACGAGCCGAAGCATCGCTTCCCACCAGCGCGGTCCAACGACGTGCTCCCCCAGCGTCGGGTTGAGAAAGAGGTGATGGGCGATAGCGGGCACGCCCGTCAGGGCGAGCACCTCCGATGTCGCCGACTTGTCGTTGGCGAGGCGATGCGCAATCGCGCTGTTGAGACCGATATCGTAGCCGAAGGCGAAGCGGCGGGTCTCGCCCCAGCCCATCGCGATCAGCCAGCCTTCCGCGCGCACGTCGATGGCGATCCCATGCCGCGCGCAATAGCTTCGTATTGCCTGGACGAATATCCGTTCATTGCTTGGCATCGTGCTTGTCCCGCCAAAAAAGTCGCTTCATGCCGGAATCGGCGGTCTGCCATGGCCAAAAGCAGAGCTATTCTTAATGAATTTCTCGCGAGCGAAACGGAAATTAAGTGCTGCCTTGCGGGCCATTTGGGCAAAGAAATTGCTGCGATGCGGCCTGAAAAGAGAAAATCGTTAATTATCCTGACAAATCAACGGGAAATGCCAGTTTGATCGGCATCAATTGCTGCGCGAACGAGGTTGATTATTGACCTCAATGCCGTAAATCAGAGACGCGAAATCATCCGCCATGACAGTGGTGTTCGCCCCACGTTGAAGGGGCCGGGCAACGCTTTTGTTCAAAACCGTATAGATTCGGAATATCGAAACACATGAGCGCGTTTTATCGAGAGAAGGTCCTCTCCGTCCAGCACTGGACCGATACCCTGTTCAGCTTCCGTGCCACTCGCGACACCGGTTTCCGGTTCCAGAACGGCCAGTTCGCGATGATCGGCCTCGAAGTGGACGGCCGTCCGTTGCTGCGCGCCTACAGCATGGCGAGCGCCAATCACGAGGAGGAGCTCGAGTTCTTCTCGATCAAGGTTCAGGACGGCCCGCTCACCTCGCGCCTCCAGAAGATCAAGGAAGGCGACACCATCCTGGTCGGCCGCAAGGCGACCGGAACGCTCGTTGCCGACAACCTGATTCCCGGCAAGCGGCTTCTCCTGCTGTCGACCGGCACCGGCCTTGCGCCGTTCGCGAGCCTGATCAAGGACCCCGACGTCTATGACCGGTTCGAGACCATCGTGCTGGTTCACGGTTGTCGCCAGGTCTCGGAACTCGCCTATGGCGAGCAGCTCGTCGCGACTTTGCGCGATGACGAATTGTTCGGGCCGATGCTCTCCGAGAAGCTCGTCTACTATCCGACCGTGACCCGCGAGCCGTTCCGGAACCGTGGCCGCATCACCGACCTCATCAACTCCGAGCAGCTTTTCAACGACATCGGCCAGGTCCCGCTCGACATCGCGACCGACCGCATCATGATGTGCGGCAGCCCGGCGATGCTCGAAGAGCTCCGCGGCATGTTCGAAGGTCGCGGCTTCACCGAAGGCTCCGGTAGCGAGCCCGGCCATTTCGTGATCGAAAAGGCCTTCGTGGAGCGCTGATCTCCGCGCGGCGCGATCCTACCCATCGTCATCCCGGGACGCGCCACCGGGTCCGCGCGACGCGCGGCCCGATGACAGGCTCCGCGCGAGCCCGGGGCCCAAAGCCCAGGCGGGAGTTGTGGCGCGAGATGGTGGTTGCGGGTCTTCGCCAAACCACTCCCTGTGATTATGGATCCCGTCTATTGCACTGCAGCAGCCCGCCCACCCTGCGGATTGATTTGCGCTGGTCGAATTCGGTAGCCTGAAACAGAAGCCGCGTCATATCCGTAAACGGGACGCGGGCGTATCATGCCCCGTCGTTTCGATGAGAGGATGTGATCGTGGCCGACGAAAATAGCAAAGCGCCGAAATCGGTCCGTGGGGCCCTGGAGCAGGGGACCATGGAGACCCTGCTGCTTCCATTCTCGCCGCGCTTCATCGTGCTGACGATCTGCGCGGTCGTCACCGCTCTCCTGATCGGCTTCGGCATCGCCGATCGCAAGATTTTCGACATCCTGATCATTCCCATCGTGATCTTCGGCGGCCTCACGCTGCTCGGCGTCCGCGATCTCCTGCAAAAGGGCCACGCGGTCCTGCGCAACTACCCGATCTCGGCACATATGCGCTTCCTGCTCGAAGAAATCCGCCCGGAGATGCGGCAGTATTTCTTCGAGAGCGAGAAGGACGGCATGCCGTTCTCGCGCGATACCCGCGCGGTGGTTTACCAGCGCGCCAAGATGCAGCTCGACAAGCGGCCCTTCGGCACACAGGAGGATGTCTATCGCGAGGGTTATGAATGGATGCATCACTCGGTCTCGCCGAAGACGCGGTCCGATGAGAAATTCCGTATCACGATCGGCGGCCCGGACTGCGCGAAGCCTTACTCCGCATCGGTATTCAACATCTCGGCCATGAGCTTTGGTGCGCTCAGCCCCAACGCCGTTCGCGCGCTCAATGCCGGCGCCAAGAGAGGCGGCTTCGCGCACGACACCGGTGAGGGCGGGGTCAGCCCCTATCACCGCGAGATGGGCGGCGACATCATCTGGGAGATCGGCTCGGGCTATTTCGGCTGCCGTCATCTCGATGGCACCTTCGATCCGGACGCGTTCGCGCGCGTCGCGACCGAAGACCAGATCAAGATGGTCGAGCTCAAGATCAGCCAGGGCGCCAAGCCCGGTCACGGCGGTGTTCTGCCGGCTGCCAAGGTCTCCGAAGAGATTTCAAAGATCCGCGGCGTGGGCATGGGCGAGGACTGCATTTCGCCGGCCTCGCATCGCGCCTTCTCCACCCCGATCGGGATGATGCAATTCGTCGCCGAGATGCGAAAGCTCTCCGGCGGCAAGCCTGCCGGCTTCAAGCTGTGCATCGGCCACACCTGGGAGTTCCTGGCGATCTGCAAGGCGATGCTGGAGACCGGCATCTATCCGGACTTCATCGTCGTCGACGGCAATGAAGGCGGCACCGGCGCCGCGCCGCTCGAGTTCATGGATCATCTGGGCATGCCGATGCGCGAGGGCGTCAACTTCGTGCACAATGCGCTGGTCGGCATC
>NZ_JBANBK010000042.1:0-73540 GCF_053572325.1 Bradyrhizobium sp. UFLA05-112
TGCGACGATGTCCGTGCTGTACTGCTCTCATCCAAAGACGTACCGTGCGGATGATTTTATGACACAGTAAGACTAAAACCGGGTCACGATCTCCGAAAGTGCCGGGCGAGGGCGGTCTTCGCTCGGCTTGGTCGGTCGGCCGATGTGGACGAGGCCGGCCAGCTTCTCGTCGGGCTTGAGCCCGAGCCCTTCCAGCACGTCGCGGTCGAAGGCAAACCAGCCGGTGAGCCAGCACGCGCCATAGCCGAGCGCAGTTGCGGCCGTGACGATGTTCATGACGCTGGCGCCGGCCGACAATTCCTGCTCCCAGGCCGGCACCTTGGGATGCGGCTTGGTGAAGCTGACGATCCCGATGACGAGCGGGGCGTCAGTCAGCCGCTTCCTTTCGACCTCGATCTCGGCCGCGGGTGCACCCGGATTCTTGCGCGCGAACACGCGCGCGATCACTTCGCCGGCGCGCATCCGGGCCTCGCCCTCGAAGACGATGAAGCGCCAAGGCGCAAGCTTGCCGTGATCCGGCACTCGCGCGCCGATGGTGAGGATCGTCTCGAGCTCGGACGGCGAGGGGCCAGGCCCCGCCATCTCGCGCGGCTTGACGGAGCGGCGGGTCTTCAGGAGGTCGATGGCGTCGGGCACGGAAGTTTCCTCTTCGGCTGGTCGTCGGGCATGCCTACCCGAGATAAGCATGCATGCCCGCAACCGAAAGCGAGTTTAGACCGATTTCAGCGATCAGGCCGCGCTGCGCGCCCGCTGGACGTCCGGTGGGGTTGCCTCATCGAGAAGCGCAGCCAGTGCCTCGGCCGTCGGCATCACCTTCTGGCCGTCGCTGCCGAGCCGACGGACGGAGACTGACTGCGTCTCGGCCTCCTTCTTGCCGACTACGAGCAGCGCCGGGATTTTCGCCAGGGAGTGCTCACGGACCTTGTAGTTGATCTTCTCGTTGCGCAGGTCGATCTCAACGCGCAAGCCGGCGCGGCGTGCCTGTTCCACCACCTGCTTGGCGTATTCGTCGGCTTCCGAGGTGATGGTGGTCACCACCACCTGCACCGGCGAGAGCCAGAGCGGGAAGTTGCCGGCATAGTGCTCGATCAGGATGCCGATGTACCGCTCCATCGAACCGCAGATCGCGCGGTGCACCATCACCGGCGGCTTCTTGCCGCCGTCATGATCGATATAGAACGCGCCGAACCGCTCCGGCAGGTTGAAGTCGACCTGCGTGGTGCCGCACTGCCAATCACGGCCGATGGCATCGCGCAGCACGTACTCGAACTTCGGCCCGTAGAACGCGCCTTCGCCCGGATTGATCTCGGTCTTGATGTGATTGTTCTGCGACTGGATCTCGCGCAGCACGGTCGCCATCACGCGCTCGGCATGATCCCACATCGCATCGGTGCCGACGCGCTTGTCGGGGCGGGTCGAAAGCTTCACGGTGAGGTCACCGGTGAAGCCGAAATCGGCATAGGTCGACAGGATCAGGTCGTTGATCTTGAGACACTCGTCGGCGAGCTGCTCCTCGGTGCAGAAGATGTGAGCATCGTCCTGGGTGAAGCCGCGCACGCGCATCAGGCCATGCATGGCGCCCGACGGCTCATAGCGATGCACCACGCCGAACTCGGCGAGCCGCATGGGCAGGTCGCGGTAGCTCTTCAGGCCATGCTTGAAGATCTGCACGTGGCCGGGGCAGTTCATCGGCTTCAGCGCAAACCAGCGCTTGTCCTCAGCCTCGTCGCCGGCGGACTGCGCCGCGAACATGTTTTCGCGATACCAGCCCCAATGGCCGGAGGTCTCCCACAGCACCTTGTCGAGGATCTGCGGGGCGTTGACCTCGCTATAGTCGCCGGTCAGGCGCCGGCGCATATAGGCGATGAGCTGCTGGAAGATAGTCCACCCCTTGGGGTGCCAGAACACGACGCCCGGACCTTCCTCCTGGAAGTGGAAGAGGTCGAGCTCGCGCCCGAGCTTGCGATGGTCGCGCTTCTCGGCTTCCTCGATCTGCTTGAGGTAAGCGTCGAGGTCCTCCTGCTTGGCAAAGGCGGTGCCGTAGATGCGGGTCAGCATCGGGTTGTTGGAATCGCCGCGCCAATAGGCGCCGGCCACCTTCATCAGTTTGAACGCGTTGCCGATCTTGCCGGTGGAGGTCATGTGCGGGCCGCGGCACAGATCGAACCAGTCGCCCTGGAAATAGATCTTGATCGGCTCATTGCCGGGAATGGCATCGACCAGCTCGACCTTGAAGGCCTCGCCCTTGTCGCGGAACACCTGTTTGGTCTTCTCGCGATCCCAGACTTCCTTCGTGAAGGGTTTGTCGCGCGCGATGATCTCGCGCATCTTTTTCTCGATCGCGGCAAAATCTTCCGGGGTGAACGGTTCGTTGCGGAAGAAGTCGTAATAGAAGCCGTTCTCGATCACCGGGCCGATGGTGACCTGAGTGCCCGGCCACAGAGCTTGCACGGCTTCCGCCAGCACGTGTGCGGCGTCATGCCGGATCAACTCCAGCGCGCGGGGATCGTCGCGGCCCACGAACTCGATCTTGGCATCGGCCTCGATGGGATCGTTGAGATCGGCGAGCGCGCCGTCGAGCGCCATCGCCACCGTGCGCTTGGCGAGCGACGGCGAGATGTCCTTGGCGATGTCGAGGCCGGTAATGCTCTTGTCGAATTGGCGCTTGGCGCCGTCGGGGAAGGTGAGGGTAATCTTCGCGGCCGGGGTCACGGGCTTCAAATTGCTGAGGCTGTACTGGAAACCGGATTCGGACTTGTGGTCGTCGGACATGGTATTTCTCCTGAAGCTCACTCCTGCGAACGAGCGCAGGTAAGCGGGAACGAGCGGTATATCAGGCGATTCGGCCTGTGCAATCGGGCAAAACGAGGAAATTGCCTGCGAATATCCCGTTTCGATACCCGACGCCAGACGCGATCTTGACGTTGCATGCCTCCACAGGTTGTTATTTCATGGGGCGTATCGGAGATGCCCGTGGTTTTGGGGTTGAACACGGCCGGTGCGCGCGGCGACATCGTGGATCCGGCGAAATAGATGGTCGGCCCTTCCATGCCCGGCCGGTGTTGCCTACATGCAGCTGCATGAAAGTCGATTCCGCCGCCCGCCGCTTTGCACCAACCGCCCTGATGCTTGGAAATGTCGTCACCGGCTGCTCGGTGTTGGCGCCGGCCGGGATGCTCCCGGAATTGTCGTCGGAGCTCGACATCAGCATCCGCACCGCGGGCCTTCTGATCACCTTCGGCGCCATCACGCTCTGCATCGGCTCGCCGCTGACGGCATGGCTGACCAGCCGGATCGAGCGGCGCATGCTGCTCACCATAACGCTCGCGCTGCTTGCCGTCGGCAATGTCGGTTCGGCCCTCGCACCTGACTATATGAGTCTGCTCGCCATTCGCCTGGTGATGCTCGCGATTGGCGCGCTCTATACGCCGCAGGCCGCAGGCACTGCGGCGATCATCGTACCGGTCGAAAAGCGTGGCAGCACGATCGCCTATGTGTTTCTCGGATGGTCGATTGCCGCGGCCGTCGGACTGCCGCTGATCACCTTCATCGCCAGCCGCTATGGTTGGCGGGCATCCTACGGCGCGATTGGCGGGCTCGGCTGCCTCAGCTTCCTCCTGTTGCTATGGCGCCTGCCGGCGGGACTGAAGGGCACGCCGGTCGACTTGCAGACCTGGGGCGAAGTCGGACGCAATCGCACCATCGTGCTGCTGCTTGCGATCACCATGTTGCAGATGTCCGGGCAGTTCGTGATCTTCAC
This sequence comes from Bradyrhizobium sp. UFLA05-112, assembly GCF_053572325.1. Classification (NCBI taxonomy): domain Bacteria; kingdom Pseudomonadati; phylum Pseudomonadota; class Alphaproteobacteria; order Hyphomicrobiales; family Nitrobacteraceae; genus Bradyrhizobium; species Bradyrhizobium sp. UFLA05-112. The sequence continues at coordinate 3,761 of NZ_JBANBK010000042.1, forward strand.
CTTCATGGGGCCGCTCTTGAATAAACTGACGGATGCCAGTCCCGATGCGATCGGTCTGGCCTTCGGCGTCTACGGCGTCTGCGGCTTCTTGGGCCTCCTCTTTGCCACGCGCATCGTCGATAGCTGGGGGCCCTACAGGACCTCGGTTCTGTTCACGAGCCTGCTGCTCGCGGGCGTCGCCGGATGGGCGCTGGGCGCCGGCAATTTTGCACTGATGGTCCTCTCGGTCGCGGTCTGGGGGCTGGGCTTTGCCTCGACCAACTCGATGCAGCAGGTGCGCCTGGTGGCAGCGGCGCCGTCGCTGGCGCCGGCCACCGTCTCGCTCAATACGTCCGTGCTCTATATCGGGCAGGCCGTGGGATCGGCAGCAGGCGGGGCCTTGTTCGCGCGCGATCTCTTGCACACCATCGGCTTCGTGGCGGCCGGCTTCGTCGTTCTCGCGCTCGCCGTCGTCGGGCTGACCCGGCCCCGGCAGGCCGTGGCGACGGTCGCGGCATAGTGCAAAGTCCCTCACATCCGGCTTTTCCCCTCAGCGGACGCTTGGCAAACCGCGCAGGAGGGCGCTAGAAGGCGAGGGGTGGGGGACCAACGAGAGCTGACTAAGATGAGGATGATTCTGGCGCTTGTCGCGGTGCTTTATTCGGCCGCCGCTTTTGCGCAAACCGACACGCCGATGGTTGGCGACAAGCCGCTGGTGCAGGTCAAGCCCAAGGGTGCCAGCAAGGGCACCAAGGAGGCGGCGGCCAAGGGCAAAACCGAGGCGGCTGCGCCCAAGGGCAAGCCGCAGTCCACCGCGGTCAGGCTGCAGGCCTGTCTCGATCTCGACGACGGCACCAAGGACCGGCTCAACTGCTACGACGAGGTGATCCCGCCGGCGCCGAAGCCGAAGCCCGCAAAAGCGAAGGGCGTTGCCGACTGCCGCTTCTTCAAGGAAGAGGACGAGCGCCTGGCCTGCTTCAACGGCTTTGCGGAAAGCATTCCGAAGCTGCCCAAGAATTAATTGCGCCCGATTAGGAGAGCGTGCTGATCCACAGCTAGTCGCTGATCCGGGTCAGCACCGCGCGGAAGGCGACACCTGGAAGCTGCAGCGCGCTGCCCTCGAACTCCGCCATCTCGCCGTCTTCACGGCCGCTGAGCGTGAGCGTGATCCTGTCGGTTCCGAACAGCGGGCGGAAGGTCGGATCGTCGTTATAGCGCTCGGTCGAGATCTTGACCTTGATGCTCTCGCCCTCGCCGGTGTAGGTGCCGACGAAGGCGAAAGCCGAATTGCCGCCGCGCAGCTTGCCGCCGGTCACATAGAGCACCCCGCACCCGGTGCCGTGCACGGTGTGAAAGTTCGCCTTGTAGAGTCCCTCACGCAACCTCGGTCCCTCAGAGAATCCCCAGTCCACGTTATGGGCATCGTCAGGGGAAACAATCCCGGGCATTCCGGGAGGCTCCGGCCATCAACATCACATTTTGATCAGCAAGCGAGATTCTTGAAGTCCGGGCATCCGCATGTCGGTACGCGCGGAAAACGCTAGCGACTTGAAGCCGACGAAGTGCTCGCAGCGACGCGCGTGAGTGCCAGCGACGGTGTCGCCGACATCTTGACCAGCACGTCCTTGAGTGGATTTTGCGTCCAGGCGCGGGTCACGTAGTCGCGATGCCTGATGCCGTCGCCGGTCTCGACGAACACCACGCTGCCGGGACGCAAGGGGCCGTCCATGTCCTCCGAGACGCTGATGCCCTTTTGCCGGAGCATGCTCATCAGCTCGCGATCGCGCTGCGCGGTGTAATGGGTATAGGAGCTGACGAAAAAGCCGGAGCGGTGCCGCTCGATCCATGAGGCGAACTTGTCGAGTTCGCCATAGACCGCGTCGAGCAGCACGACGCCGCGAACACGGTCGCTGATGCCGCCCACCTCGAGGCTCCAGGCGGTCGGCAGGAAACCGCCGCTATAGCCGACGACGACGATCGGCATGTTGGCGAAGGCGCGCGCGCTATCGGGATCGCCATAGAGGCGGGCGAGATGCTGGCTCGATTCCTCCATGAAGCGCTTGAGCCCGCCGGGCTGCCAGAACTTGCCGGCGCTGGAATCGGCGGCATCGACCGCCATCTGCGGTGCGAGCAGCACGGCGTTGGCGCCGGAGTCGGAGATCTGCTGCGGCACCAATTGCCGGTCGCGCACGTCGCGCTCCAGCGTCGCGCCGTTGCCGTGGAAGAACACCACGATCACGCCGGGCTTACGCACGTCGAAATGCTCGGGCACGTGCACGAGCACGCGGCTGTCATTGTAGGTTTCGTCCTGCCAGAACACGCGTCCCGAATAGCTGCGGTGGCCGCGGCGATCGCCCTTGGAGATGTTGAGGAAGGGAGCGTCGGAGGCGGGATTGTTGCCGAAATAGGGGAAGGCGGACGATTTCATGCTGATGAGCGTCGTCAGGTCGTCGCGTTGCGGACGTCGATAGGGCACCTGCGGCTCGAGCGAGGCGATCTTGTAGGGAGCGGGAGCCGGCTCCTGCACCGCGCGCTTCGGCGAGAAGTCCGACATCTGCCGTTGCAGGAAGCTTTCGCTTGCCGAGGGGAAGCGCTCCTTGAACTGCGGGGCCGGAAAACGATCCTCGAACGTGTCGCCGCTTGCGACTTGCGTGCTGGTCTTGGCAACGATCTGGGTATTGGATTGGGAGGTTGCCTGGGAGTTCGCCGCCAGCATCGCCGGGTTGGGCGCCTTGCCGCATTGAACCAGTGTCAGCGAGAGCGGCACCAAGACGGCGGCGAGGCCGATCCGCCAGGCAAGTCGAAACGCGCGACGATGCATGCCGGTCGATCTCGCCCGGTCAGCATTCATGGCTGTCTCGACTCTCGGATCGGCCCCGACCATCCACCCACTAACCCCAAGGCAATCGGCAATTCTTGAGCTAATTGAGCCGACTGTTGTTTAGGCGACGTTAAGCTTCCGGAGAAAACTCCCCACATCCGGACGCTCAAAATGACCACGCAATCGTGTCGCGATTGTGGGGAGGGGGAGCCGACTTTCGGCGCGCGACAGCAGGTTTATTGCTCGGGAAGGTGCATGTGTGGTGCTAAAATACCGCTTGCGCTTGCCTCATTTAGCCCTTGTTAACCCTGCTTGAATTGACTGGACCAATCTGCACGATGCTCGGGAGAGGCGAGAGGCCTCAGCTAAGGACGGCGATGACGGCATCAGATGCTGGAAGCGCGGCGTGGACGGGCCGACGTTTCGGAAGCGGGTCCGGCGTTTCCGTCCTCGTGGCGACCGCGATCGTCGTTGCCGACATGGTTGGCGTCGGTGTGTTCACGAGCCTCGGCTTCCAGGTCAAGGACATTCCGTCCGGCTTCTCGATCCTGCTGTTGTGGACGGTCGGCGGCATCGTCGCGCTGTGCGGCGTGTTCTCCTATAGCGAGCTCGGGGCGATGTTCCCGCGCTCGAGCGGCGAGTACAATTTTCTCGGGCGTGCCTATCATCCAGCATTCGGTTTTCTCGCCGGCTGGGTCTCGGCGACCGTCGGCTTTGCCGCGCCGGTTGCGCTCGCGGCGATGGCGTTCGGCCAATATGCGAAGTCGGTCATTCCGACGTTGCCGCCGATCCCGCTTGCCATCGGCGTGGTGTGGCTGGTGTCGATCGTTCAACTCACCGGCGTCAAGCACTCCTCGACCTTCCAGCTCGTCTCGACGGTTCTGAAAGTCATTCTGATCGTGGCTTTCCTGGTTGCGGGCTTTGTGATCGGGATGCAGCAACCGGTGTCATTCATGCCTGCGTCGGGCGACTTCGGCCACATTACCAGTGCGCCTTTCGCGATCGGGCTCGTCTTCGTGATGTACTCGTTCTCCGGCTGGAACGCGGCGACCTACATCATCGGCGAGCTGCACATGCCGCAGCAGAGCCTGCCGCGCGCGCTGCTCGGGGGCACGCTGATCGTGATGGTGCTCTATGTGGCGCTGAACGCGGTCTTTCTCTACGCAACCCCGATCGACAAGCTCGCCGGCCAGCTCGAGGTCGCGAGCATTGCCGGCACCGCTATCTTCGGCGATATCGGCGGCCGCATCGTCGGCACCATGATCTGCGTCGGCCTGATCTCCTCCATCAGCGCGATGATGTGGATCGGTCCGCGCGTCATGATGACCATGGGCGAGGACATTCCGGCGCTGCGCGTGTTCTCCCGAAGATCGGCGAGCGGCGCGCCGGCCTATGCGATCCTGTTTCAGCTCGCAGTCGCCAACCTCCTGCTCTTCACGCGCAGCTTCGAGGCGGTGCTCGACTTCATCCAGTTCGCATTGTTGTTCTGCTCGTTCTTCACCGTGCTGGGGGTGATCAAGCTGCGCTTCACGGATCCCGCCCTGCCGCGGCCCTATCGCGCCTGGGGGTACCCGGTCACGCCAGTGGTTTTCCTGCTCGTGACCGCGTTCATGATGTACTATTTGTTGACCGAGCGGCCGGTTCAGTCGCTGTCGAGCATGCTGATCATGCTCGCGGGCCTGTTGATCTACGCCATTTTCCGCAGGCGGCCGGATGCCGCTGCATCCTCACACCATCGCGAATAGACATGTTTCGACCCATGAAGATTGCGGCCGTCGCCTTCACCTTGTTCGCGGTCGTGGCCCCCGCATGTGCGGCCGGCACCGTCACCGCCGACGACACGGCGCGCTTCCTCGCGGGCATGCAGCCATCCGCGGAGTCACCGCTCGTGGCGCTGACCAGGGATCCGTCCTGGCAGCGCCACGCCAAGTTCTTTGATGGCGCCTTCGCCCAGCTCGAGCAGCGGCAGCTTTCCAGGATACGCGCCTGGTCGGAGGTCAATCTGGCCGCGCCCCGGCCGACCATGTTCTACATGTTCTCCGGGCCGGATTTCCTCTACGCCGACGCGTTCTATTCCAAGGCAAGCACCTACGTGCTTGGCGCGCTCGAGCCGGTCGGCAACGTTCCCGACCTGACGCGCGTACCGCGTGGGGCGATCGCGCCCGCGCTCTACAATGTCGAGCGCTCGCTCGGCTCGATCCTCAGCTTCAGCTTCTTCATCACCAAGCACATGAAGGTCGACTTGCACGCCAATGAGGTCAACGGCACCCTGCCGATCCTCTACGTTTTCCTGGCGCGTTCGGGGAAGACCATCCGCAACGTCGAGATGGTCTCGATCGACGACAAGGGCGGTCTGCATGCCGCAGGCGACAACGCAGGCCCGAACGCCACCCACGGTGTGCGCATCACATTCGTCGGCAGCGATGGCGAGGCGCGGACGCTCTATTACTTCTCGACCGATCTCTCCAATTCCGGCGCGCGCGCGGCCGGCTTCCTGAAGTTCTGCGAGACGCTCGGACCTGGCAACAGCCTGCTCAAGAGCGCCTCGTATCTCCTGCATGCCGGTAACTTCACGACGGTGCGCGACTGGCTGCTCGCCAACAGCGCCACCATCATCCAGGACGATTCCGGCATTCCGCTTGCGAGCTACAATGCGCGGCAATGGCGGTTTTTCCCATTCGGGCGCTATCTCGGCCCGATTGCGGAATTTCCCGGCCGGTATCAGGAACGCTATGCCGAGCTCTTCTCGCGGGCCCAGCCGATCGATTTCGGCATCGGCTATCGCTGGCGCATGAACGAATCGAACCTGCTGCTGTCGGTGAAGGTGCCGGGAAGCGAGATCGTGCCGGTCGAGACCACCTCGTCGGCCGAACCGCCGCCAAAGCCGGTGCGTCCGAAGCGGCCGCGTCCGCCTGAGCCAATCCCGCCGCCGCCCGGACGCTTTTTCTGGTTTCGCTAAAGCGCGACGAGATCGCGTTTTAGGTTATGGTTTTGAGCATGATCTTTTCGGAAAACCGCTTCACACTTTTCCGGATCATGCTCTGACTACCAGTGCACGCTCTGGCTCGGAACGATGAAGGCCGTCGTGCTTGGCGGAGTTGCGAAACTTGTTGCCAGATACCAGCCGGAGCCGAGGACGAGGGTGAGCAGCGCGATGATGGCGAGCAGGTCGATGGTCCTGCTGTCGTGACCGTGGGGGCTGATTTTCCAGCGCATTGTTGTTTCCTCCCGATGGGAGCATCACAACAACGCGATCGTAGTATCCGCGGTTCCCTGCACGTCAGAGCTGCATGGTACGCTTGGAAGCGGCGCAGCGAAATCAGGGCGCATTGACGCCGCGCCAACGTCCATAGCGCCAGGGCAGATACCAGCGTGCGCCTTGCGGGGCAGTCAGCGGCACGTTGTCGATGCCTGACGTTCCGAATGGGTGGCAGCGCAACAGCCGTGCGAGTGTCATCCAGCCACCGGCCCAGAGTCCGAAACGCTCGATCGCCTCATCGCCATAGACCGAGCAGGTCGGCAGGTGACGGCAGTTGTAGCCGACCAGCGGAGACAGCATGTGTCGGTACAGCCAGATCAGCGCGCGTCCGACGACGCGAGGCAGCCGCAGCAGCGAGGCGACGATGGTGCGACCTGATTCTGACGCTGAATGCTTCATGTGCGCCTTGCTGCGAAGCTATGCGAGGTGTTGCGCGGTTCCAGCGCAGGGAACAGCAAGCCGTTGCGCTGATGCCATATTTTGCATGCTTTTAGGGGGCAGTGCAGCAAGTAGCTATGGACGATCTGTATTCCCCCGGATACATTTTTTGTGACGCCTGTGTGATACAGAGTCGAACGTTGCATGGGGCTTGCCTGATCGCTTTTGAGGCTTGGGGAAGGAACCACGTTGAGACTTCTGAAGTCGCTTGACCTTCGCGGCTGGTTACTTGTGGGAACCGCTGCATGTTGTGTTGCGCTGACGGGCGCAGTCGCGACTTTCAGCTCTTCCGCACACGCTGGCGGTACGCTCGAAGAGCGCAAGTTGCCGATGAAATTTAGCTGGGTCGCATGCGAGCAGAACTGCCGCGGCTGGGTCAGCGCCGTCGGCATCATCACAGCCGATACGCCGAAAGACTTTGAGGATTTTGCCCGCGGCCGTCAGCTTGGCGGGGCGACCGTGGTGCTCGACTCCAGCGGTGGTTCCGTCAACGACGCCATCACGCTCGGACGGCGCTTCCGTAACCTCGGCCTTTTGACCACCGTCGGCATCAGCTTGCAGAATCGCGGCGGGCAGGGCGCGCGTCCAGCTATCGCGCCCGAGGCGTATTGCGAGTCGATGTGCGTATTCCTGCTGTTGGCCGGCAAGACACGCTACGTGCCGGAAGCAGCCCATGTTCGGGTGCATCAGATCTGGATGGGCGATCGCGCCGACGACGCGCGGGCCGCAAGCTACAGCGCGCAGGACCTGATGATCGTCGAGCGCGACATCGGCCGGCTCGCCAAGTACACTTTCGATATGGGCGGCGCCGGCGACTTGCTGTCGCTCGCGCTGAATGTGCCGCCATGGGAAGACCTGCACGAATTGGACGCGGCCGAGCTCAAGCTCACCAATGTAGTGACGACGGACGCAGCTTCCGACGTGCTGCCGCACATCGATGTCTCGGCCCCCGCGATGGCTGATGCTGCGCCGAAGGCGCAGGACCGCTTTGCGGCGGAACCGGAGCAGCCGGCCAGGTCGACCAAGACGGCGGAAGCGTTGGTCGCGACCGGCGGTGCGTCGGCGCCTGGTCCGGCGTCGCAGAAGTAAAACCGGACAATCGATCTGGTTTAGTCCTGCGCCGCAGCCGGCTGTTTCGTCTTCGCTTCGATCTGGCCGATAGCGTCGACGACGGCATCGAAGGTCAGCAGAGTCGAAGCGTGGCGCGCCTTGTAGTCACGGACCGGTTCGAGGAACTTGATCTCGGCCCATTTTCCGTCCGGCGGGTCGCCGTTTTCCTTCAGCATCTTGCGAACGGTTTCGCGTAACTCACGGAGTTCGCTGGCGGTCGAGCCAACCACGTGACTTGCCATGATGGATGAAGACGCCTGTCCGAGCGCGCAGGCCTTCACGTCGTGGGCGAAGTCGGTGACAGTGTCGCCGCTCATCTTGAGATCGACCTTCACGGTCGATCCGCAGAGCTTGGAATGGGCTGTGGCGCTGGCGTCGGGATCGGAGAGGCGGCCCAGACGGGGGATATTCCCGGCCAGTTCGATGATCCGCTTGTTATAGATGTCGTTCAGCATGTGATGGAGTCCGAGACCTTCCGGGCGGCTTCCGGCTGGATCGGCCTTGGCGGCCGCCGTCCTCGGTCTTATATAGGGTTGGAACTGGCGGAAAAACAGCCCGGTAGCCTTGTCGGCGGTGGTCGAGCACCTCGTATCCGACGTCGAGGCGGGGGGCGGTTGATCGCCAAACTTGGTTGTTCTCTCTCAGGCGTCCGGCGGCTCGACCGCCCCGTCTGCCGGTGACACTCCGGCCGCAAGGCCGTCGAACGGAGTTGACATGGACGCGTTGATCAAATCCATCCGCCCCAGCAAGCCTTCCGACAAGCAGGTCGATCGCCCTGCCGAGCTTGATCCTGCTGAATTTCTCGCGGCCGCCGTCCGCGCCGACCAGCCGCGCCCGGCGCGCGCCGAGGCCGAGCAGGCGGTGAAGACGCTGCTTGCCTATATCGGCGAGAACACGGATCGCGAGGGGCTGCTCGACACGCCGCGTCGCGTGGTCGAGGCCTTCGACGAGCTCTATCAGGGTTACCACCAGTGTCCGGCCGAGGTGCTGGACCGCACCTTTGGCGAGACCGCCGGCTACGACGACTTCGTGCTGGTGCGCGACATCGAGTTCACCTCGCAGTGCGAGCACCACATGATGCCGTTCTACGGCAAGGCACACATCGCCTATACGCCGGTCGAGCGCGTCGTTGGCCTCTCCAAGCTCGCGCGGCTGACCGACATTTTCGCCCGCAGGCTCCAGACCCAGGAGCATCTGACCGCGCAGATCGCGGCCGCGATCGACGAGATCCTAAAGCCCCGTGGCGTTGCGGTGCTGGTCGAGGCCGAGCATACCTGCATGTCGGTGCGCGGCGTCGCCAAGCATGGCGCGATGACGTTCACCAGCCGCTTCACTGGCATGTTCCGCGACAATCCGGCGGAGCAGGCCCGCTTCCTGTCCCTGGTGCGAGGCTCACCGCGCTGACCCTCGTTGAGCCAAAGCGCGATGATGTCAGACTGGCTGACATCATCGCGCTTTGATTTATTTTTTGAGCATGATCTTCTCGGAGAACCGCTGCACACTTTTCCAGATCATGCGCCAGCGAGGGGTCTCGTGTCCACGCACTCCCACGACATCGAGGAAGGGCTGAGCTTCCAGCCCAAATTCGACGCGGCCGGCCTCGTCACGTGCGTGGCGACGGATGCTGCGACCGGCGACGTGCTGATGGTCGCCCATATGAATGATGAGGCGTTGCGCAAAACGATTGCGACGGGTGAAGCCTGGTACTTCAGCCGCTCGCGCAATGCGTTATGGCGAAAGGGTGAGACGTCAGGTCAAACCCAGCACGTCGTCGAGATTCGCACGGATTGCGACCAGGACGCCGTCTGGATCCGGGTCGAGCAGGTCGGCGCAGCCTGCCACACCGGCCGCAGGTCCTGCTTCTACCGCAAGGTGGAAGCCGATGGTGGGAGCGCGAGGCTCGTCTTCGTCGAGGCTGAGCGGCTGTTCGATCCCGACGCGGTCTATAAGAAGTAATCTGATCGCGCCCCCCGGAAGCGCCGGGGGGCGTATTAACCCGGCATTAACCATACCTGTCCCACCGTGAGACGACATGGCGCCGAATTGCCGGCGTCACCAACGCCGCGCGGAGCGGGGCTGCCCAATATGTCGGTCGACAATTCTAGTGCCACGACGACGGCGGGGATCGACCCGTCGCGGGCGCGTGTGACCGGCGCGATCAAGCAGGCCTCCAATCTCACCGGCGTCAGCTTCGAATACATGCTGACCACCGCGAAGATGGAATCGGATTTCAATCCGACCGCGGGTGCATCGACCTCGTCTGCGCACGGGCTCTATCAGTTCATCGACCAGACCTGGCTCGGTACCGTGAAGGAGGCGGGCACACAGCTCGGCTACGGCAGTTATGCCGATGCCATCACCAAGACCTCCTCTGGCAGCTACACCGTCACCGACCCGACCATGCGGAGCTCGATCATGAAGCTGCGCGACGACCCCGAGGCCGCATCGAGCATGGCCGCGGTGCTGACGCAGTCGAATAGCTTCAAGCTGACCGGCCTGCTCGGCCGGCGTCCGAGCGACAGCGAACTCTACATGGCGCACTTCATGGGCGTCGGCGGCGCGGCCAAGCTGATCGCCAACGCGGAGGACAATCCGCAAGCCGTCGGTGCGCGGCTATTCCCTAATGCCGCCGCAGCCAACCGTTCGATCTTCTATGCCAAGGACGGCCGGGCGCGCAGCGTCTCGGAAGTCTATTCGGTGCTGGACTCGCGCTACGCCAGCGCCGCGAATTCGAAATCGACGCGGAGCGCGATCGCCATGTACGGCGACACTCCGTCGACGACGCAGGTCGCGAGCGCGAACGGTGTACAGCCAACGTCGCTGATCAACAACGCTGCCTATCTTCAGACCTTCCCGGATACGCGCGTGGCGACGCCAGTCAGCGTGACCTCGGCAACCACGGTGGCGGATAATTCGCCGAGTGCGCCGGCGTTTCGCTCGATCTATCAGCCCGGCGACAGCACGCAGCCGGTTTCGGCCACCGTGCAGAAATTGTGGGGCAATAACGCCTCACTCACCTCGGTTACGAATGCGACGCCCGACGTTCGCGCGCCGCAGCCGCTCGACCTCTTCAGCGATCGCAGCGGCACCTTCTCGGGCTAGGCTCGCGCTGCAAAATTTGCAGCCCTTAACAAAACGTCAATAAAACCAGTTGGTTATGGTGAACGCTTTGTTAAGCGTCGTGGTTTATTTTGTCTTGCGGGTGACGGGTGTCACCGTTTCGTTTGGTTGCGTAGGCCGGAAGCACCATGATCGTTCGGCAGTTTATCAATTGGATCAGGACTGCGTCCGCCGGTGAGCGGGCAGAGGCAACACGGGCGTTGGCCCGTGCCTGGTTGATTTCAGACCTTTCTCACGACGATCGCGTCGCCGCCGAAGGCGCGCTGTTGATGCTGCTCGACGATCCGTCGCCGCTGGTACGCCAGGCCATGGCGGAAGCCTTCGCGCGCTCGACCGAGGCCCCGGCGGCAATCGTCCAGGCGCTGTCGACCGACCAGCCGTCGGTCGCGCTTCCCGTGCTCGAACATTCACCGCTCCTGATCGATGCCGACCTCGTCGACATCGTCGCGACCGGCAATTGCGAGGTGCAATGCGCCATCGCCCGCCGCATCGCGCTGCCTGCGTCGGTCTGTGCCGCGATCGCCGAAGTCGGTTGCGCGGCAGCGGCGCTCGAGCTGATCGAAAATCCCTACGCCGAGCTCGCGCCGTTCTCCTGGGACCGTATCGTCGAGCGTCACGGCCATCTCGCCGCGATCCGCGAGGCGTTGCTGGTGCTCGAGGACCTGCCGGCGGCCACGCGCGCTGCGCTGGTCGCAAAGCTCTCCGAGACGCTGGCGCAGTTCGTGATCGCCCGCAACTGGCTGAGTGCCGATCGTGCCGAGCGTATCGCGACCGAGGCCCGCGACCGCTCTACCGTCAACATCGCGGCGCGCTCGCGCGGCGAGGACATGCAAGGCCTCGTGCGTCACCTGCGCGCGACCGGCCAGCTCACTGCAGGCCTGATCCTGCGCGCGCTATTGTCAGGCAATCTCGAATTGTTCAATGCGGCGCTTGCGGAATTGTCTGAGATGCCGCCGGCGCGCGTCGCGGCGCTGCTGCACGATCGCGGCGGAGCCAGCCTGCATGCGCTTCTGCGCCGGGCGGGCTTTCCGGAATCGACCTTCGCCGCGTTCCAGGTTGCGCTCGAGGCGTGCCACGAGAGCGGCTTTGTCGACACCTACGATGGCACCGCGCGGCTGCGCCGGCGCATGGTCGAGCGCGTGCTCACCCATTGCGAGACCGATCGCGGCGCGACCGAGCCGCTGCTCATCCTGCTGCGCCGCTTCGCGACGGAATCTGCGCGCGAGGAAGCGCGCCTGTTCTGCGACGAGCTCGTCGCGGAGGAGGCGCTCCAGGACGACCTGATCGCTGCGTAAGCTGAACCTCGAAGTGGTAGGGTGGGCAAAGCGAAGCGTGCCCACCGCTTCTGTTGAGAGTCGGGGCAAGATGGTGGGCACAGCGCAAGAGCGCCTCTGCCCGCCCTACGGCACCTTCAACGCGGAAAGTTATTCCCCCGGCACGATGCTCGGCGCCAGAATCGCTTCGAGATGCTCAGGGCGGTCGCGGTTGACGTGGGCGAGATAGTCGTCGGCAACCCTGCGCAAGCGACGACTGAGCTCGCCCGAGACGCTCAGGCTGTCGAGCTTGGTGTTCTCGTGCACGATGGCGTGGATGGCGTTGATGTGGTGCGAGAAGAGCTCGCCCGGCACCTTGGCAAGATCCGGCGCATGCTCGATGACACGGCACAGGCTTTCGGCGATGACCGCGGCGGACGGATAACCGAACGTCGCGGCATCGCCCTTGATGTCGTGGGCTGCACGAAACAGCTCGTCGCGCGCCTCCTTGGTAAAGCCGTCCTTCTGCACGACCGCGTAGGCCGCAGCCAGCCGTCCCGCTTCGATCGCCATCCAGTCCTTGAATTCCCCGGAGAGTCCGGCGAGCGCCTGCTCGGCGCGGCCGACCGGGTCGTCCATGTCCTTTTCCTCGACCCGGCGCAGCACCTTGCGCAGCGGATTGGGCTGCGTGATCACGTGATGGGTGGCGAAGGCCCTGACCTCGATGTCTCTGGGGCTGTTCCTGGCCATGATGCCTGCCTCGATGGTTGAGGGTTTCAGCTAGATGGAGGACCGCGCTTTGTCGAGCAGCGAGGGCTGCTGCAGCACCTCGTGCTTTTCGCCGACGCGGCGCTCGGGGCCCATATAGGCGGAGCTGGTGTTGCGGCGGCGATCGGGCCCGAAATAGGTCTTGGTCTTGATGAAGGGCCGGGGATTGGCGACCACGTTCAGGATGCGCTGGTAGAGTCCCTTGGCCGAGATCGGCTTGGCTAGAAACTCGGTGACGCCGGCATCGCGCGCCACGGTGACGCGGCGTTTTTCGGAGTGACCTGTCAGCATGATGATCGGCGCGTAGGGGTTACCCTTGGATTCCGGCTGCCGGATCATCTGCGCCAGCTCGAGCCCGTCGAAGATCGGCATCGCCCAGTCTGTGATAACGATGTCGGGCACGTAGTGGCTGTACATTTCGAGTGCCGTGGCGCCGTCCTCGGCCTCGTAGACCTCGCGCGCGCCGAAGGAATGCAACAGCGTCCGCAGAATGCGGCGCATATGCGGATTGTCGTCGCAGACGAGGAAGCGCAGCTTGTTGAAATCGATGCGGAACATGACGCCCAGGCCGAAGCGGTCAAACTTCGTTAACCATATCGCGTCTGAGGTTAACGAAGCGTTGCCCTCCCGCGGCCTGCGAGCAGGTTCTGATACAGCTCTAGTAGCCGAACTGCTCGCGCAGAATCCGCTCTTCCAGGCTGTGGCCAGGGTCGAACAGCATCCGCATCGAGATGGTCTTGTCGGACAGCACCTCGACGCGGCGGACGTCGCGTACCTCGTCATGGTCGGCGACCGCTGCGACCGGACGCTTCTCGCAATCGAGCACCTCGAACACGACATAGGCGGTGTTGGGGAGGAGGGCGCCGCGCCAGCGGCGCGGACGAAAGGGGCTGATCGGTGTGAGCGCGAGCAGGGCGGCATTGATCGGCAGGATGGGCCCCTGGGCGGAGAGATTGTACGCGGTCGAGCCAGCAGGCGTCGCCACCATGATGCCGTCGGCCATCAGCTCGGACATGCGCTCATGCTCGTCGACCAGGATCTTCAGCCGCGCCACCTGATAGGTCTGACGAAACAGGGCGACCTCGTTGATCGCGTGATGAATGTGCACCGCGCCCTGCACGTCGGTGGCGCGCATCAGCAGCGGATGGATCACGGACACATGGGCGGCCTCGAGGCGCACGCGCAGGTCGACCGTCGAGTATTCGTTCATCAGGAAGCCGACGGTGCCGCGGTGCATGCCGTAGATCGGCTTTCCCGTGCGCATGTTCTGGTGCAGCGTTTGCAGCATAAGTCCGTCGCCGCCGAGCGCCACGACGACGTCCGCTTCATCGGGCACGCAATTGCCGTACAACCCGGTCAGCTGCGTATAGGCTTCCTGGGCCTCAGTGCCCGCGCTGGCGACGAAGGCGATCCGATCATATCGCTTGGGCTTTGTCATGAAATTGCGAGGCTCGAAAGGGTCTGGCCGGCTCGAAAAAGTGTGCCGAGGTCGTCCTATACGACCTCGGCCGTTGTTGTCGAGCGCGACCCCGCGCCATGGCAAACGGTCAATAGGCCGTGATGCCGTGCCATTGTCGCAATCTTGTGCTACAGCCTGTAGCGGATAACAAGGAGTGACCAGCGTGACCATCACATCGGCGGCGCTTCGCCGCGGGGGGCTTTTGCTGGCGCTCCTCGCCTTTGCCACGCTCGGGCCGGCCCACGCGGACGACCCGCCGCAGCGTCCCGATGCCGCGACGCCCGCCGGACAGAAGGGTGGTCCCGGCGGGCGCGGCGGCCAGACGCCGAGCACGCCGTCCACCGCCGAGCAGCATCGCCTGCCACCGGACTCCACCACCCGGCAGACGGTCGAGCTGCCCGGGCGGACGCTCGCCTTCGCCGCCACAGCAGGCTCCATCCGCGTGTTCGACGACAAGGGCGAGCCGCAGGCCGAGATCGCCTATACCTCGTATCAGCTCGACGGCACCGACCGCGCCACGCGTCCTGTGACGTTCTTCTTCAACGGAGGGCCAGGCGCATCGTCGGCCTGGCTGCAGCTCGGCAATGCCGGTCCCTGGCGGCTGCCGATCAACGCCGACGAAGTCACGCCATCGACCTCTCCGGAGGTGAAGCCCAATGCGGAGACCTGGCTCGATTTCACCGACCTCGTCTTCATAGATCCGGTCGGGACCGGCTATAGCCGCTTCGTGGCGACAGGCGAGGATGTCCGCAGGCGGTTCTATTCCGTCGACGGCGATGTCAGCGCACTCGCGCTGGTCATCCGCCGCTGGCTCGAGAAGCACGACCGGCTGCTGTCGCCAAAATATGTCGCGGGCGAAAGCTATGGCGGCATTCGCGGGCCGAAGGTCGTGCGCCAGTTGCAGATGCAGCAGGGCGTCGGCGTCAACGGTCTGATCATGATCTCGCCGCTGTTCGACTTCCGCGAGTTCACCGGCACGAGCCTCCTGCAATATGTCGCAACGCTGCCGAGCTATGTCGCGACCGTGCGCGAAGCCAAGGGGCCGGTGAAACGGGCCGATCTCGCCGACATCGAAGCCTACGCGCGCGGCGAGTTCCTGGCCGATCTCGTCAAAGGCGAGGCGGACAGGGAGGCGGCCACACGGCTGTCCGACAAGGTCGCCACGCTGACGGGAATCGACCAGGCGGTGAGCCGCAGGCTCGCGGGCCGCTTCGACGTCGGCGAATTCCGCCGCGAGCTCGACCGCAAGAACGGCAAGGTGACCGGCCGCTACGATGCCTCCGTGCGCGGCTTTGATCCCTATCCGGATTCCAGCAGCTTCCGTTTCGGCGATCCCTCTGGCGACACGCTTCAGGCGCCGCTGACCAGCGCCGCCGTCGATCTCCTCACGCGCAAGCTGAACTGGCGGCCGGACGGCTCGTATGAGGTGCTCAATGGCGCGGTCGAACGGGCCTGGGATTTCGGCCACGGCATCAATCCCGCGCAGTCGGTGTCGGAGCTGCGCCAGATCCTGGCAACAGACGCGAAGATGACGGTGTTGGTTGGACACGGCCTGTTCGATCTGGCCACACCTTATTTCGGCTCGCAGATCGTGCTCGACCAGTTGCCCGCCTTTGCCTCAGCGCCGCGCGTCAAGCTCGTGGTCTATCCCGGCGGCCACATGTTCTACTCGCGCGATGGCTCGCGGCAGGCGTTTCGCGCCGAGGTCGAGGCGATGATCAAACAGTAGGCCGGCGTTTCCGCGGCGTATATTTGCGCGCGATCTCGTTGGCGACAACGCTCTCCGGCTTGACGTTGATGCCGCCGAGCCAGATGCCGCGGACCTTGCCGCGCGTGTTGCGGATGCGGCGCACCGGCTCGCCATGGCTGGCGTAGCCGGCGGCTGCGGCGAAGGTGCCGGAATCGCGGCCGGTGACTTCGATCTCGGCAGCATCCATGAACGGATTGTTGAAGTGCGGATTGGCGACCACGACGCGGTTGCCCATCGGCACGAGATCGACCGCGCCCCAGATCGTCCACCAGCGGCCGGTCCAGTCGCGCACACGCCGGTTAGGCGTCCCACGGTTCTGGAACGCGCGCAGGATCTGCATCGCGCCGTCCATCCAGATCGGCGCGGCGCCGTCGATGCAGTTGCTGAGCATCGTGATCGCGAGCTCGCAGGCCGGAATGGAGCACGTCCTTGAGACGTAGCCCTGGAAGCCACCGCTATGACCGAACCAGTCCCAGCCGTCGTCTCTGCTGGCGTTGACGCCGAGGCCGTAATAGCACTCGAAACCCTGCGGAATACGCCAATGATGCCGCGTCATTTCCCGCCGGCTCGCGACCGACAGCACGCTCTTCCTTGCATTGGGTGCGAGCTGCGCGAAGAAGCGCGCCGTGTCGGCGGCGGTTGCGACGAAGCCGGCGGCCGCCGTCATCGCGTGGGTGAGGTTATCGCCCGGAATCACGCAGCGCTCGCCGAGCGGTAGCCTGCGCGTGTGGCCGCGGGCGAACGGTGCGCCCTTGGCAGGCGGCGCGCTCGGCTCGGTTTCGCGTAGGCCGGCGGCTGCTATGATCTCGCGCTTGATCCAGGCGGGGTAGGGCTCTTTCGTGACGGCTTCGATCACGAGCCCGATCAGGCCAAAGCCGTGATTGGAGTATTTGAAGCGCGTGCCGGGTTCGATCGCGGTGGGCATTTGCAGCTCCGCCAACAGCTCCTTCTCGTCGAGATAGGGACGGCTGTCGATGAACTGGCCGGAGTCGGCGCCGTCGCGCGTCAGGCCGGCACTATGGGAGAGCAACTGGGCGATCGTCGTCTCGGCAACCCGCGGATGCAGGCTGCCGACATATTGGCCCACCGGGTCGTCGAGCCGCAGCTTGCGCTGCTCGCGCAGTTTCAGGATGCCAGCGGCGGTGAAGCTCTTGGAATGGGAGGCGATGCGAAAGCGGTGCCGCGGCGTCAGCTTCTCGCCGGTGTCGAGATTCGCAAGGCCGAACGCATGCTCAGCGACGACTTCGCCGCGATGGGCGATCGCGATGATGAGGCCTGGCTGCTGAGATCCGATCAGTTGAAATTCGATCCATGAGCCGATGTAGTCGATCGCGGCTCGTAACCACGCATCCATTGCCCACCATACGCGAAGGAGAAGCCCTTTTGCGAAGGCTAGCCGACAAAACAGAGCCGGCGCAACCCCCGAGGGTTGCACCGGCTCATCGGTCTCTAAAGTGGAGCAGCCCTCAGTAGACGAGCGTCGCGCCCGTCGGCTTGTCGAGCGCCGCGGCAAGCGAGCGATATTCCTCGCTGCCGGTGCCGACGAGCGAGGCAATCTTGTTCAGGTGATACTGCGCCTGTTCGCGGTTGCCCTGTTCGAGCTGCCAGAGCCCGTAATACTGCCAGGTGCGCACGTGGTTCGCATCGTCCTTGAGGGCCAGCTCGTAATAGGCCTGCGACTGCTTGTAGTCGCCGAGCTTGCGGTAGGAGTAGCCGATCAGGTTGGCGACGTCGGCGACGTCGTCGCGCTTGAGCGTCTTGAGCTGGTCGATCGCGCTCGCATAGTCGTGGCGATCATAGATTGTGGTGTAGGCCGTGCGATAGGCGGCGAGGAATTTGGGATCGCTGACAGAGGAGCTCTTCTTCTTTTTCTTGGTCGGCGTCGTATCTGATGACCCGGAGCCGGAGGGGCTATCGCTGCCGTTGGCATAGGCGCTCTGAATTGCCGGCACGGCGACCAGCGTCATGCAGAGGAGTGCCGGAACCAGAAGCTTTGCAACTTTGCTCATCTATCTCTCCCGTATGGAATGCGGCGATCCTACACGATTGCCTCAAGACGGGAACACCCGCGGCGCAAAAACATTCCCGGCCGTTCGGCTTATTCACGGAACAGAGGTGACCCGGCCGCCGGCCGGAAACATGACAAAGATGTCATCGAGATGAATGGAAGCCATTCGCGTGCTTCAGAATGGGTTCAGTGCGCCCCGCCTAACGTCTGTCCCATGATCGAAGGGTCGGCGAGAGGGCGCCGCCTCAAGATCCTTCAAAGAGGAGACAACACCATGTTGAAGACCATTTCCGCAGCCTTCCTTGCAGCTTCCGTCATCGCCGCTCCGGCCTTCGCCGCGGAGTCCGGCAAGACCGCCACGCAGGCCCCGGTGATCAAGTCGGAGCAGGGCGTCAAGGCTGACGCCAAGACCAGCGTCAAGACCGACGCGAAGACTGGTGCCAAACTCGACACCAAGACGAAGGCGATGAACGCGAACGCCGCCATCGCTCCGAGCGAGCACAAGTCGGTCCACAAGCATCGTCATCATCACAAGATGCTTTCGGCCAAGAAGCAGCCGAAGGCCCAGCCCGACGTCTCCAAGCCGGGCGCGCCGGTGACGACCGAGAAGCGCAGCTAGCAACTGGTCCCGCGCGGTGGCGACCCACATTGCCCCGCCACCGCGCGCAGGGTTCAGGCCGGCCCGACTGCCATCGGCCTCGCGAAAGCGTGAACGATGGAGGCGGGCCGGTTAAGCCGTTTTGGAAGCGAGAAGCGAATTCCCTCGGCCCGACCTTGCCGCTAGAACGAACGTTGCGTCGGGTCGAGAGGGAGTCGTGGGGGAATTGGCAAAACGCGTGAGCGTCCTGGTGCTGCCGCTGGTACTTGCGGCCTGCTTCGGTAGCGACGGAGGCCGGCCGTCCATGGTGGACGATGCGGGAAATCCAGCGCAGCAGCCCTTTCCGGACAATTTCCGCAGCGAAGCGCTCGCCATCATGCGCAGCTATCTGAACGACCCGGTCGGCGTGCGCGACGCCGCCATGGCGGATCCGGTGCTGCGCACGGTCGGTGGCCGGCCATTCTATGTGAGCTGTCTGCACTTCACCCCGCGCGAGAGCGATGGCAGCTACAGGGCGATGCGCGAGCGGGCGATCATCTACGTCAATGGACGCGCCGACCGTGTCACCGAGCGGGCCGGCGAGATGTGCGCGGGTGCGGTTTACGCACCCTTTCCAGAACTGGAAAAGATGACGCGGTAGCGCAAAGCACGTCTTCACCTGTGCCTGCTAGGACAGGAGCGGCTGGAAGCCTCTGATCACATTTCGGGGAGCCTTGAACGGGGTTGTTTGTTCTTGCGACAAATAGTTACGGCAGTGTGCGCGCGAGCGAAAAAATCTGTCGTGACGAGGGAACGCTGGGGAACAAAAAGCCGTTGTTGCGGGCCTCATTAGACACCGAACGATCAAGGCTCCGGCATCGCCGCGAAGCAACCAAATTCAGGCCACGTTGTTTGCTGAGGGTGAATTCGAGATAACGGGGATCATCCATGAAGACGTTCTTGCTTGGCGCAGCCACTGTGCTCGCGCTGGCAGCGCCAGCCGCCGCAGCCGACATTCCGGCGCGTCCTTACACCAAGGCCCCGGAGTATACGCCGCCGCAGGTGATCTATAACTGGACCGGTTTCTACATCGGTGGCCATGTCGGCGGTGCGTTCGCCGGCGACAACACCTTCCAGTCGACCGACGCCCGCTTCCTCGGTGGCGTGCAGGGCGGCTTCGACTATCAGTTCGCGCCCAATTGGGTCGTGGGTCTCGAGGCCCAGTACTCGTGGCTGCCGTCCAACAATAATGGCGTCCTGTTTCCGGCCGGCACGCTCGTGACCTCCAACACCGACCAGCTCGGCTCGGTCACCGGCCGCATCGGTTACACCTGGGGCCCGGCGCTGGTCTACGCCAAGGGCGGCTATGCCTGGCGCAACAACAATTTCGGCGCCAGCGTCGGCGGCGTACCCACCGCGGTCAGCACCACCGGCAACAACAAGGACGGTTACACCGTGGGTGCCGGGCTCGAATACATGTTCGCGCCGAACTGGTCGGCCAAGGCCGAGTACCAGTATTATAATTTCGGCAGCACCACCGTCACCGCCGGCCCGGCCGACGTCGTCGGCGTCCGCGGCAAGGAGGACGAGCATACCGTCAAGGTCGGCGTGAACTACCGCTTCGGCTGGGGCGGTCCGGCGGCCACGCGCTACTGATCCTCAGGCAGCAAACGACACACTGCAAAGGCCGGCTCCGCCGGCCTTTGTTTTTTCGGAAGCTCGTCTCACCAGCACGGTCTCACCAGCGTCATGGGCATGCGGTAAAGCAAAAATAATTTTTGCCTCTTAGGGAACACGCTGCCGGAACGCGTTATTATTGATTGCCGGGCTGGGTGGGATGACGAACATGCGTATCTTGGCGTCGGTGGTGATCTCGTTATTCGTCACGCTGCCGTGCTCGGCACAGACGATCCTCAAATCCGAACCGCTGGTATTGGCGCCCTATGAGGTGGCCTTCGTGCAGGATTTCTCCTGCGGACTGGGCCGGGTGCTGAAGGTCACGGGCGCGATCCGCGGCCTGCATCGGCGCAAGGCGTGCGTGGTGTTGTCGGGCGAGCAGGCATCGCTAGCGGTCGCAACGCCCTGATGCGCATCTTCACGAATTGAACTGCAGCTCCAATCGGGATTGCCGCTCGGCGTCTGACTTGTTCTTGGCCGGATCCTCATCGGGACCAATGCGGCACGGCTTGATTTCGTAGTCATTGTCCAGGACGCGGCGCGGCCCCGGCCTGTCCTCGTCGGTGGCGACGTCCACGACCAGACCACTCTGCTGCGCGAATTTCCAGACATCGGCCTCGCTTGGGTAGGCCTTGCTGAGTTGGGCGTCGTTGCAAAACAGCGCGTACGGCATCGGTCCTGCCTCCCGCAACGGCCTTAACGCTTGAGCGGATTGAGGGTTTCAGCCTGGCTTTATTGGACGGCGAGTGATCACGGATCCGTGAATGGGACGTCCGGGCGTGAGTCGTAAACGAGTCCTGAATCCCAGGAAAAAGAATCCTTGGGACTCCTCGGCTGGAATCAGCGGATGTTTCTGGCCATGACGACTGGCCTGAAAACCTCCTGCGAGCACATGCTCCTGCCGCTCATACTGGCGCTGTTCGGCGCCTGTGCGGCCAATCTGCTGCTGGTCTGGTCCTGGCTCTAGTGGCCTGAGGCCGGCGGCCGAGGCGGGGGAGTGCTGATGGCGTCCCTGACCTTGGCGAGGGTCGACTGGCAAAACTCCTCGCGCTCGCGCTCGAAACGCTCCTGATGCTTGCGGAAGTTGGCAACCCGCGCCTGCACTTCGCTGCGGAAATCGCCCGATCTCCTGGGCGGCGCGACTTGGAAGGCCTGGGGCGGCGGCTCCGCCTGCGGCGGCTGCTCGACCTCACGGGTCTCTTCGACCGCCATCACGGAAGCGACCTCCACGGCCGTCGGAGGGGGCACGGAATCAGGCCCCGTCGGGAGCTGCTCCTCCTTCCGACCGGTCACGGATTGAACAAAGGCCAATGTCTGCGCGATCAGCGCATCGCGTTCCCTGATCCACTTCATGGTCCACCTCTGCCCGCCCTATTCCAGCAAACCGGCTGCTCCGAATCAAGGCATGCTTGCAGGGATTGCATATTTTTCCCGATCGCACGAAACTGTGGCAATGAAACCGAAGGACGAATGGCTGGAAGAGGCCGAGGGCCTGCGCCTAGTGCGCGCATTTCTGTTGCTGCCGCCCGACAAGCGGCGGCTCGTGCTCCAGTTCGCCGATGATCTGGCGCGCGCGCAGGACCGCCACGAGGAGAGGACGGAAGCGTCCCCGACCTGAGCAACGACGGCGCCCTCGCTCAGGCTGTAGCTGTATCTACGCACAGCTTGCGCGTTCGTGCGGCCTCGGTTCTTATTTGGCGCCATGACCGAGATAGAAACGGCCGAGATAGAGACCTCCATCGTCAACCCCGACACGCCTGATATCGATATCTGCGCGCGCTGGCGCGCGGAGACGTTTGCGGTGCTCGAGGCGACCGTCGAGCAGGAGCGACGCACGCTCAATCGGTTCGCGGCGGACCAGACGCGGCAGGTAGCCTTGATCGCCAAGCGCGGGACGGTGCCGGTCGGCACCTGCCTGCTGGTGCCTTCCGAAATCGAGCCCAATCACCAGGTCTCGCCGTGGCTTGCAGGATTGTTCGTGGCGCCCGAGCATCGGCGGCATGGGGCAGGCGCCGCTCTGGTGCGCGCGATCGAGGCGCAGGCCTGCCTGCGCGGCTTTGCACGGATCTTCCTCTACACGACCAGCGCCGCGGGGTTTTATCAGCGGCTCGGCTGGGACCTTGTCGAGCACACCGACTGGAAGGGCTTTGGACGTACCGCTTTCATGTCGCGTGCGATCCAGCCGATGTCGCCACAGACATAGAAAAATTACACGAAGCTTACAAAGCCCGCACCAAAAGCCATCTTCCCGTAATTTTACGCGCGGCATTTTGTATCAAATCTTAACGTCCGTCGGTTCCATTGGGTTCCGCGCCGGGAACGCTGTGGATGCTCCAAATCGGATGAATTGTGATGCGCTTTTTGAATAATCTGAAAATTCTTGAAAGTCGGTCTGATCGTTACGGTGCTGGGCTGTGCGCTCCTGGGCGTTGCGGCATTCAGCGCCGTCCAGCTTTCCTCGACGGTGGACAATTTCGCGGAGCTGTCGGACGCACAGTCGGCGGCGCTAAGCCTCACCCGCGCGCAGCGCCGAATGGAGACCTATCACGCTGCCCTTTATGCCGTGATGACCGAGACTTCCGAGGAGGGGAACGCCAGGCGGCTGAAAATCGCTAGCGAAAATCGCGGCTCGATTCCCGGCTTTCTCGAAGCCGCGATCAAGGAGGATGCAGGCCGTGCCGGCGAAATCCGCGCCATCGGCGACAAGCTGAAGGGCGTGTTTGCCGCGTGCGATCCGGTGCTGGAGGCTGGCGCCAAGGCAAGCACACCGGAAGAGAATGCCAGGGTCGCCGATCGCGCCCACAAGGAATGCGATCCGGCGCTGGACGTTGCGCTTGCCGACATCGCGAAGTTCGCAGCCGAGACCGCCGAGCGCGTCATCAAGCGCAAGGAAGAGATCGGCCTTCAGGCCCACGCTTCCACTACGACCGTGATCGGTGTCAGCGCCGCCGGTCTGCTCCTCGGCGTCGTCATCGCGCTCTTCATCGGCCTCAAGGCGATGTCGCAGCCGATTGCCCGGCTCAAGCTTGCGATGGAAGGATTGGCCCGGAACGATCTTTCAACCGAGGTGCCCGAGAAGGACCGTCGCGACGAGATCGGCGAGATGGCGAAGACGGTCGAGATTTTCAAGACCAATGCGCTCGAGGTCGAGCGCCTCAAGAAGGCCCAGGAGGACACCGAGCGGCAGGCCGCCGCGCAGCGCCGGCGCGATATGGTCGATCTTGCCGACGGATTCGAGCGCGCAGTCGGCGAGATCATCGACACTGTCGGCTCCGCCTCCACCGAGCTCGAAGCGTCCTCCTCGACGCTCGCGACCACGGCGCAGCGTGCGCAGCAACTCACCCTCGGTCGTCGCGGTGGCCTCCGGCGAAGCCACCGGCAACGTTCAGTCGGTCGCCACCGCGACCGAGGAGCTGTCGTCCTCGGTCAACGAGATCAGCCGCCAGGTACAGGAATCCGCGCGGATGGCGATCGATGCGGTGGGCCAGGCGCGCTCGACCACCGAGCGGGTCAGCCAGCTCTCGACCGCGGCCACACGGATCGGCGACGTGGTCGAGTTGATCAACACGATTGCCGGCCAGACCAATCTGCTTGCGCTGAACGCCACCATCGAGGCAGCGCGGGCCGGTGAGGCCGGCCGCGGCTTTGCGGTCGTCGCCTCCGAGGTCAAATCGTTGGCCGAGCAGACCGCGAAGGCGACCGGCGAGATCAGTCAGCAGATTTCCGGCATACAGACCGCCACCCAGGATTCGGTGACGGCGATCCGCGAGATCTCGGCGACCATCGAGCGGCTGTCGGAGGTGTCCTCGACGATTGCCGCGGCGGTCGAAGAGCAGGGCGCCGCGACGCAGGAGATCGCACGCAACGTTCAGCAGGCCGCCCACGGCACCCACCAGGTGTCCTCGAATATCAATGACGTGCAGCGCGGCGCCGCCGAGACCGGCTCGGCGTCCTCGCAGGTGCTCTCGACCGCGAAGATGCTGGCGACCGACAGCAACCGGCTGAAGCTCGAAGTCGGCAAATTCCTCTCGACGGTGCGCGCCGGCTAAATCCGGCAGCGCAAATGACCCGGCGGCCCTTGCGCCGCCGGGTGCGCCGCACAGCTTATGGCGGAGTCATCAAAAGAGCCAACACGACCGCGAACAGCATGCCCGTCGCAACGACGGCGGCGACCGCACCAGCGGTGATCTTGGCTCTCTCTCGGGCGGTGACAGGGCGCATGCGGCACGCAAATTAGCTCATGTTGAACTTCGATCCAACGTGTGGTTAATGGCCGTCCCCGCGAAGCAGCGGTCAACATCCATTCCTCAAGGACATCCATGAGCGACGATGTCAGCGACGGCTGGGCAGCTTCTGCTTCCGCATGGATCGTGGAGCAGGGGGACGACGGGGACTACGGCCGCCGCTTCGTGCTGGACGCGCCGATGCGGGCGCGGATCGAGGGACGCGGCTTCCATCGTGCGCTGGATGTCGGCTGCGGAGAGGGGCGCTTCTGCCGCATCATGCAGCGTGCCGGCATCGCAACCACCGGCATCGATCCGACCGAGGCGCTGCTCGCGCGCGCCAGAGAGTTGGACCCGCATGGCGACTATCGGCTCGGCCGCGCCGAAACGATGGATGTCGATGCGTCCTTCGACCTGGTTGTCAGCTATCTCAGCCTGATCGATATACCGGATCTCGGCACGGGAATCGCGAAGATGGTGGCGGCGCTGCGGCCGGGCGGCATGCTCCTGATCGCGAATTTGACGAGCTTCAACACCGCCGGCCCGCCGGAAGGATGGATCCGCGATGGCGGGGGTACCTTGCGATTCCCGATCGATCACTACATGGACGAGCGGGCGAACTGGATTGCCTGGCGCGGCATCCGGATCCAGAACTGGCACCGTCCGCTGAGCACCTACATGACGCTGCTGCTCGATCATGGTCTGCAGTTGCGCCTGTTCAGCGAGCCTCAGCCCACGGGCGGGGATCCCGAAAGGAACGCGTTGCATCGCCGCGTACCCTATTTCCACATTATGGAGTGGCAGAAGCCGGCTTGAGGGGCTTGCGTGATTCAGCCCGCGAGCCTTGCCTGAAAGAACCGGCTGATGCGGTCGATCGCATCCGCGGTCATCGGATCGGTGTCGGAGAAGTCAAAGCCGTGCGGCTTGCCGGGATAGGGCACGAACTCGGCTTCCGCCCCGACGGATTTCGCGAGCTCGATCAATTTCTTTCCGTTCGCGATCGGCACGTTCTGGTCGGCCTCGCCGTGCAGCTCGATCATCGGCGGCAGGTGCTTGACCTTGCCGGCCATCGCATCGGGCATGCCGCCATAGAGCACGGCGAGCGCGGCGATGCGCTCGTCGCGCGCGGCCGTGTTGGCGGCGATGAAGCCGCCGAGCGAAAAGCCCAAGAGGCCGACACGCCCCGAGCTGTCGGGCTGCCCCAGGATGGTTGTCACGGTGGCGGAGACCGTGTCCGACCAGCCGTCGAACCGCGTCGCCTCGAAAGTCTCGCGGCTCGCCTTCGTGCTGGTCTTGGAGATGAGCGTCGCGGTGTCGCGCTCGGTCATGTAGCGGAGCAAATAGGCATCGATGCCCTTGGCCGAAAGCGCGTCGGCGTACCGCTCATAGGCGCGACGCCTGAGCTCGATGCCGCGCGAGCCGTGGAGCAGAATCACTGCGGGGCGTTTTCCGGAAACTTCCGCGGCATAGCGCGTCAAGGTGTCGTTACCGGGCTCGGCGCGTGCCGCAGGCGACAGCGAGAGCAAGGCCAGACCTGCAAGGGTGGTTCGTCGCGTGATCATCACTCGGCTCTCTTCAAGAAGGATTCCGATCGGGAAGCGCCGCCTGTATAATGCGCCTGCGACGGAAATTTGACTTGCCGTACATCTTTCTCGAGGCCTTGCCCGATGATCCCGGATCGTCCGCCCGTGCTCGCCCATCAGCGCTTCGTTGCCGATCGCGAGAACTTTGCCGGTCTCGATCTTGCCGGACGGTTCGAGCGCATCGTCCGTACCAATCTGTGGGGCGCTCCGACCTCGGTCTCGGGGCTCGGCTCCGAAGACCCGGCCACAGCCGCGATCAAGGGAGCGCTGCCGCCTTTGCTGCGACGGCTCGGCGTGCGCTCGCTGCTCGATGCGCCGTGCGGGGATGCCGGCTGGATCGGCAGATGCGGGCTCGATGTCGACTACATCGGAGTCGATATCGTGCCGTCACTGATCGAAGCCAACCGCAGGCAGGTTGCGCAGGGCGAACTCCTGGGTCGTTTCATTAGCGCTGACATCACGCGAGACGAGCTGCCTCAGGCCGACGTCATTCTGTGCCGGGATTGTTTGGTGCACCTGAGCTTTCAGAACATCTCCCGCGCCCTGGGACGTTTCCGCGCCAGTGGTGCGCGTTTCCTGCTGGCCACCACTTTTCCGGCGTGGCAGGACAACCTCGACTGCGAGGATGGCGACTGGCGCGCATTGAATCTCGAGCGAGCGCCGTTCGGCTGGCCTGCGCCGCTGGAGGTGATCAACGAACGCTGCGAGGAGGGCGGAGGCGGCTGGCGAGACAAGAGCCTCGGGCTGTGGCGGCTCGCCGATCTGTCCGGTGAGACAGGAGACACTGGAAGGGCCGTTTGACCGATGTCGCCACGACGTCGGTTGCGCTCGTCGATGCCTTCGCACTACACTTCCTCTTGCGTGATGGAATTTCGCCTCGCTGCTCCTGCCCGGGGGGAACGATGAAGCTGGACGCGATCGTGGCCTTGTTGCTGATCTCCTGTGGCGCTCCTGCGATCGCGCAGGATGGCGCCGCGCTTTACGCCACACATTGCGCGCAGTGCCACGACGGCAGCGACGCACAGAGCCGGGTGCCGCCTCGCAGCGCGATGCAGGCGATGTCGTTCGAGCATGTGCTGGCAGCGCTCAGCACCGGCAGCATGGCCGCGATGGCGCAGGGGCGCAGCGATGACGAGCGCAAGGCGATCGCATCCTTTGTCACCGGCAAGCTGGCCGTTAGCGGCGGGGCCGCGGCGGCCGACGCGTCCGGCCGCTGCACGCAAGCCGTCACCGCCTTTCCGCAAAGCATCGACGGGCCGCGCTGGAATGGCTGGGGCGCCGATCTCAACAACAGCCGCTTCCAGCCGGCGGGAATGGCCGGGCTGACGGCGGAGCAGGTGCCGCATCTGACGTTGAAATGGGTGTATGCATTTCCCGGCGCGACACTCGCCTTCGCGCAGCCGACGGTCGCCGGCGGGCTGCTGTTCGTTGGCGGCGCCGATCGCAAGGTGCGGGCGCTGGATGCGAAGCGCGGCTGCACGGTGTGGACATTTGCACCGGACCTCGCGGTCCGCGCGGCGATCAGCTTCGGGCAGGTCCCGGGCACGGATCAGTTCGCGGTATTTTTCGGCGATGGCCGCGCCAGCGCCTATGCCGTCAATGCGCTGACCGGCGCACTGATCTGGAAAGTGAACGTCGAAGAGCATCCGGCCGCCCGGATCACCGGCGCTCCGGTGCTTTATTCCGGCGTGCTTTACGTGCCGGTCTCTTCGATCGAGGAGGTAGCCGGATCGCAGCCGAACTACGAATGCTGCACCTTCCGCGGCAGCCTCGTCGCGCTGGAGGCGGCGACCGGCAAGCTGATCTGGAAGGCCTACACGATCCCCGAGG
This sequence comes from Bradyrhizobium sp. UFLA05-112, assembly GCF_053572325.1. Taxonomy (NCBI): domain Bacteria; kingdom Pseudomonadati; phylum Pseudomonadota; class Alphaproteobacteria; order Hyphomicrobiales; family Nitrobacteraceae; genus Bradyrhizobium; species Bradyrhizobium sp. UFLA05-112. The sequence goes on from NZ_JBANBK010000042.1 coordinate 31,616, forward strand.
TGCCGCAGCCGACGACGAGGAATGCGCGCGGCACGCAGCTCTATGGTCCGTCCGGCGCCGCTATCTGGTCGGCGCCGACGATCGACACCGAGCGGAACGCGATCTATGTCGCGACCAGCAATTCCTATTCGGACCCGCCGGCCGCAACCAGCGATGCGGTGCTTGCGTTCGAGCTCGCAAGCGGACGGCTGCTTTGGAAGCAGCAGGCGACGCCGAAGGATGCCTTTGTCGTGGCCTGCTTCGCCGCAGACCAGACCAATTGTCCTGACGCTCACGGTCCGGATCATGATTTCGGCCAGTCGCCGATCCTGGTGAAGATGCGCGACGGCAAGCGCGTCCTCGTCATCGGCCAGAAATCGGGCGTCGTGCACGCGCTCGATCCGGATAGCGAGGGCAAGATCCTCTGGCAGACGCGGATCGGGAAGGGTGGTCCGCTGGGTGGCACCGAGTGGGGCTCGGCCGCGGACCAGGACCGCATCTATGTCGCGATCTCCGACGTGCGTTTCCTGCGCGATGGCACGCGGCGGCTCGACTCCACGCAGGGCGGCGGGCTGTTCGCACTCGATCTTGCGAGCGGTAAAGTCTCGATGGAGGTGGCACCGGTGCCTTGCGGCGAGCGCCCGCAATGCAGCCCCGCGCTGTCGGCTGCCATCAGCATCATTCCCGGCGTCGTGTTCTCCGGCGGCGTCAGCGGCTACCTACGCGCCTATGCGACCGCGGATGCAAAACTGCTTTGGGAGTTCGACACCTCGCGGGACTACAAGGCCATCAACGGCGTTGCGGCGTCCGGCGGCGCGATCGACGGCCCGGGTCCGGTGATCGTCGACGGCATGCTTTACAGCAACTCCGGCTACGGCCAATGGAGCGGCGTCGCCGGCAACGTGTTGCTGGCGTTCGAGGTGGGGAAGTGAAATTGGGTAAGGCCTGCGACGTATCAGCGGGCGCAGCCGGATTCACATAGGCAAGTGCGGGAACCGGCGAAGCAGAGCACCCTTCTCGACGTGCCGCTTCAACACCGGCGCGGACGTGCGGCCTCAGCATTAAGCCTCCACCAGGGCCCCCAGATGCTGAGGCCGTTCTTTATGCTCGTCTCCAGACTGTGCTGCTTCGGGACGAACGCCAGTCGGCATTATTTACAAGCTGTGAACCATGAAAAATGATCGGAAAATTTTAGCGAAACGATCTGCGGGCCCTTTGCGTCAGTCTGCTGGAGGGTGCAGCGATGGACACAGATGCAGGTTTCGACGAGCGTGAAAGCGAGATCGCCCGCTACAGGATTTTGGCGCAGGAGGTGACGGACCCGCTCGCCGCGCGTCTGTTGCACCACATCGTCATTGATCTCGAAGCCGACCTGCTGCGCGAGCGCGCAGCGAGGGCAGTCAAGTCGGATGGATGAGGTGGTACGAGAAACGATGAACCGCGGGTTCGGCGAAGACACTGAATGGGCCGCGCAGGTATCGCTGAGACAGCTTGCGAATGCGCCTTTCAGTGCGGCTTCCGAAACCGGCGGTAGCTCTGTTGACGTGGTGAAGCTAGCGAGAGGTCTTCATCGCCAAGGATGACAGGAACGAGTTCGTCTCGCACAACGCGCTCCATCAGTATTTGAACGAGCTTGGTACGCGAAACCCCACGCCGCTTCGCTGCGTCTTGTAGATACTCGACTTCCAAGGAAACTACGACGTTCTTAATTGTCATTCGCCATCCCCCAAAGGTTCTTGTTCTAGGTACCCTTGCGACGAAATGCGGTGAGAATTGGCTTCTACTGGGGCCTAGTAAGATCCAACATGAGGCAGTTTATGGCCGGCCTGAAGCGTGCCCCGTACCAATTGAGGCGGCGATGCACCTTCTTAGCAGGCTGCCGGAGGTCGTCGGCAGTGTCCCCTAAAGCACCTCAGCGCGAACTTGGGCCACTCCGCGATCCGTGATCCCAAGGATGCGCGCGGCGGCAGTCGAGAGATCGAGCACGCGGCCACGAACGAACGGGCCACGGTCATTAATGGTGACGATGACGCTACTTCCGCCATGGGTCACGCGGACCTTGGTGCCGAACGGAAGGCTGCGATGCGCTGCGGTTAGAAGATTCTGATTGAAGGAAGAGCCGCTCGCTGTCTTTCCTTTTGAATACGAATAGTAGGAGGCTTTCCCGGAGAAGCCTCGGTTGGAAGGTCGAGCGTGTAAGCGAGCCTCCGGCTCTCGTGTCGCCTCCTGTTCAGTCGATGTTTGTACTTGCCGCTGATCCTGCTTTGTCTCGGCAGGAGCTGGCTCTGCGTGTGCCTTTGGAATGAGGGACCATCTATCATCGAAGGTCTGTGCTGCAGCAGGGCTCGCGAGTATCCCCACCCAAGCCGGGACTGTCGCAATAGCGACCATTCCAAAAAGCAGGTGCATGATCGGACCTCTCAAAAAATCGAAATGCAAAGGCCCAATGCAAACTCATCGAGGTGTGTTCCTGACACGCAGGAATTCGCTTGCCGAGAGGTGAATGCTTACCGCCAGCTCGCAGGATGTCAGAAGGCTATCGACAACCTCACAGGAGCGGTCGAGAAAGGACTGTTCGAAGCTGAGGAGATAGCGTCGGTTGGAGCACGCGCCGAGAAGGCCCGGCTAGAGGGCGAGTTGGCAGCCACCGACGAAACATTGTTTCCGTCGACCTTCACCCGCTATGGGGGGGGGAACCGGTCTGTAGGTAAGGCCGCATTGTCGGCTAGACCGATGGTGCCGGCTGAGGGGATTGAACCCCCGACCTTCGGTTTACAAAACCGCTGCTCTACCGCTGAGCTAAGCCGGCCACTTTCCGGGAAAATGCCACCGGCATGGCGCCGGCGGGTCCGCTTGGGTGCGGTCGCAATATCAGACTTGTCTGAAAAGAGCCAGAACCCGCCGACGCTGTCTCAAGGGAGCCGCAGCTCGATCGAAAAAAAGGCGGCCCGAGGGCCGCCTGTATCATTCGGGCTGAAAAGAAAGGCGTTATTGGCAGAGGTGCCGGCGGCCGTCATCGCCCTTGACCCAGGTGCCGGGCCTGCAAACGATGCCGTTACGGGCCGCATAGGTGTTCCAGTCGCCGTGCCAGGCGGGACCACCTTGGTCATAAGAGGCGTAGGAATTGTTCCAACCTCCGAACGGTGCTGTTGCGATAGCGCCTGCGGTGCCAACGGCCGCGCCAGTGACGGCGGCCGCGGTGCCGACGGCAGCGCCGGCGGCAGCGCCTGCCGCATCGGCCGGCCAGAAGCCGGTCTGATCATTCGGATTTGCCTGACGATAGGCGGCATGGCGGTGACGATAGTGCCGGTCAGTCGCCGTGCCAGGCGTCATGGCCTGGCAGGCGGGATCTTGGAAGAGACCCGCGCAGCGCGGGTTGTCGGTCATGGTTTGCGCGAAGGTGGGTGTCGCCAGCGCGGACGCGAGAAGGGCCGCCGCGCCAAGAAGTTTGAGGCTCGTCATGGCATTTGCTCCATGTGGTTGAGACCTTGGGTAAGTACGACGTCCGGCCGTGGTTCCGCGGATTGTCGCATGTGGGGTCACATCGACGTGAACCCGCGCAGGATGTTTGTTTGCTGCTACGCAACCGCACTGCAATGGATCATGCGATGGGCGCCTCGGATGGCTGCCGTTAACGCTTCGATAGCGCCGACGAGCGCATTTGACCGCCCGCCCATCCTTACGCGTTAGGCTTACCGGAATTTCAGCGGCAGGCCTTAACACTCTAACCGTGGTGATCGGATAGGTTCTCGGCCGATTAACCCGGGACCTTCTTATGCGCGCTGTCGCGCTGCTTGCGCTTTTGGTCGGACTGCCCGCGACGGCGCTTGCCGGCGAGGGTTTCGATATCGTGATTCCAGGCCGTCCCGGCGTGCCCATCATCATCAATGGCATCGATGCCTCCTATACCGTCGTTGAAGGCGAATGGGGGCTGGCGAAGAACGTGCAGGTGCAGCCCACCATCTATGGCGGGCGCTACGTCGGCGAACGGCAGCCGAGCGATGTCGGCCATTATTATCCAAGCATGGGCTTGCAGCCCGGCTATGGCCGCCTCGAGGTCGAGCCGCCCGCGAACCGCAAGGTGCCGCAACCAGCAGAGAGCTACTACCGGAGCTGGGGCGTGCAATCGGCGCCGCTGCCGCCTCAGGTGGATGTGCCGGCCAATCCGCCGCCGGTGATCCTTGCACCGCAGATCGACGTCGATCCGCATCGTCGTGTTCGCCCGTCGCCTCACGCGCAGGTGCCCGGCAATCATGAGCTGCACAGGTAAGTCCAGGCAGATCAACACCCAAGCAAAATCCAACAAACGGAAAATCTACAGGAGAGAGTAATGCGTCAGATGATTTCAGGATTGGTCGCGGCGGCGGCCGTGATGGTGATGGGGGCGGCGCCTGCCATGGCCTGCGGCTGGAGCCCCTGTGCGGCGCCGGTTGCACCGGTCTATTCGGGCTGCAACACCGGCTGCGGCGGCTGGGGCTTTGATCGCCTCGCCGACCCGGCCACGCAGTATTACTACGTCAACCAGGGCCCGACCTACACCGGCCCAGGCGCCTTCGCGCCGTATCCGACCTATCAGGAAGACGCAGTCGTGAACTACGGCCCGCGGTCTTACGGCTATGGCGCAACCGTCGCAGCGCGCGCCTATCCCTACTATCACCGCCGGCCGTATTACCGTCCGTATCGCTACGGCTACGGTCCGCGCTACGGCTATCTGCCGCGCGTGCACTATGGCTACGGCCCGCGCTATGGCTATCGTTACGCGCCGTACCACTACCACGGCCAGCGCGTGCTGCGCCGCTATTACTGATCCCTGATCAGTTGAGCTGAATCACGACACGCCCGTTCGCAACATGCGAACGGGCGTTTTGCTTTGTCTTGAATTCAGCGCTTCATCAGCCCGAGCCGACTCGCGCCGACGTACAACGACAGCGCGGCGGCGTTGGAGACGTTGAGGCTCTTGATCTCGCCGGGCATGTCGAGCCTCGCCACCACGCTACATGTCTCGCGCGTCAATTGCCTGAGGCCCTTGCCTTCGGCGCCGAGCACCAGCGCAAGCGGCTCGCGCAGAGCGACCTCGGAGAGATCCTCGCTGCCTTGGCTGTCGAGCCCGACGGTCTGGAAGCCGCGCTCATTGAGCGCGGTCAGGGCGCGGGCGAGATTTTGCACGGTCACGATCGGCACGAGCTCGAGCGCGCCGGAAGCGGCTTTCGCCAGCACGCCAGTCGCCTCGGGGCTGTGGCGCGCGGTGGTGACGATCGCCTTCACCGCGAAGGCCGCGGCGGAGCGCAGGATCGCGCCGACATTGTGGGGATCTGTGATCTGATCGAGCACCAGCACCATGCCTTCCTGCTCCAGGGCCTCGATGTCAGGCGAGGGCAGGGGATCGGCCTCTGCGAGCAGGCCCTGGTGCACGGCATCCGGCGAGAGCAGCCGGTCGATCTCCTGGGGACGGACGATCTCGGGGGCGATGCGGGTTTCAATGTTCTCTTCAGCGAGGCGTCTCGCCGCATTCTCGGTCAGGGTGAGCTTGCGGATCCGCCGTTCGGGGTTTTGCAGCGCCATCGTGACCGTGTGCCAACCATAGAGGATGACCGGTCCGTCGGAGTGCGAATCGCGGTCGCGCCAGGTGGGCCGGGACGCGGATTTTGCGCCTTTGTTGAAGGGCTTAGCCCCGCCGCGCCGAGGTCTTTGAGCAAACTTGCGATCGTTCATGGGCTCGCTTGTCTCACGGGTTCCGAAAGTTAGCAATTTGGGTGTCCAAAGAGGCGATTTTAGCTGCTTAGCTCGGTTGACTTTGCCCCATCGCTTCGCCCATAAACGCGCCCGGCCGCGCCCCGTGTCCCTTCGGGCAGTTGCGGTTTTCACGTCTCCATGGCCGTTTCGGTCCGCCGGCAAGGTCCGGTCCGATTGTGCTGCCGTCGAGCGGGGGAGTGTCCCGAGTGGCAAAGGGAGCTGACTGTAAATCAGCCGCCTCATGGCTTCGCAGGTTCGAGTCCTGCCTCCCCCACCATGTTGATTCTATTTCGTAAATTTACTTTCCTGGCCTGCTGAGCGGTAAGGAAGCTACGCGACCTTTTGCCTGTGGGTCACATTGTGCAGCAGGTCAACCGATCGTCTCAGCAGAGGGTACGGTTAGTTTTTTGCGCTCGGCGGCTCCATGCTTCTCTGCAGGAGCAACCGCACCTAGGTCCCCGATTCCAGATTTGCAGCCTGGTGCGCCCATACTGGAGCAACGGCAACAGCGAACGGGCGTGGCGCTTGCCGGCTTCCTCGCCGTGTCCCGGACTTTGCACATGATGGGAGCCAACTACGAACCCACTGGGCTGCGATAGTCTTCCGCATCCTCGGATGTCGGGTTGAAGCTTTCTCACGGGCGCACCGGTGCTGCCGTCGCCGAGCCGCTCACTGCGCCGTCGCTTAAAGTTCCATGGACTGGTTTCTCGATCGTCGCGTTTCGCGCTGATCGAGCAATGGAGGGCTGCTAACGTGTTTGGACCCCATGAGTTAGTTTCAACTCCTTTGCAATCCACCTGGTAAACGTACGGACCGATCGCCTGTGCTTGGCCTGCGGCGGGCACACGAGGTAGTGGCCGACATAGGTGACGTCGCGAGCGCGCCCGGCGAGCGGTGCGACCAGCTGGCCGGTCGCGAGCTCGCGTTCGGCTAGCCGCGTCGATTCCAGGGTGACCCCGAGCCCGTCGGTGGCCGCGGCGATAGCCATGAAGCTGCGGTCGAACCGAAATCCGCCGGGGCTCGGTGCGGACAGGCCGTTTGTGGCGAACCAGGCGTTCCAGCGAACGCGCTTCTGCTCGCTTTCGATGAGCACCAGTTTCAAGAGGTCGGCAGGCTCACGGATCGCGCCGGCGAGAGACGGTGCGCACATAGGACGGATCGTCTCTTCGCCAAGAGGCAATACGGACAAGCCCTCCTGCCGCGGCGGCCCATAGCAGATATCGACGTCGAACTCGTCGTTGCGAAAGTGGGGATAGTCGACGCCAGCGGCGAGGCGCACCTCGAGTTCGGGATGGCCTTCAATCAGGCTTCGCAGGCGCGGCATCAGCCATTGCGCCGCCATGCTCGGCGCGCAGTGGATTCGCAACAGGTTTGACGAGCGCGCGCTTGCGACCTCGAGGCCGTGTCGCAGCTCGTCGAATCCACTCGAGACGCGACGCAACAGCTCATCGCCCGCCAGGTTGAGCCGCACTTTGCGGCCGTCGCGCTCGAACAGCGTTGTTCCGATCTGGTCCTCGAAGGCACGGATCGCGTGGCTGACCGCGCTCGGCGTCAGGCCCAATTCGCTTGCTGCCGCGCGGAATGATCTGGTGCGGGCGGCCGCCTCGAACACTCGCAATGCGCTGAGCGGAAGCTTGGACATGCCATAGGTGAACACAATTCACCTATTGATGCAAATTCCATGTATTTTCCAGCCTCTCCCTCCCAAACATAGTCAGCGGCAATCGAAACAAGATCTCACGGAGGGAACATGCTTTTGGCAGGCAAAACTGCGATCATTTCTGGAGCCGCCGGCCTGCGCGGGATCGGCTTCGCAACTGCAAAAACATTCGCAAAGAACGGCGCGCGCGTCGCAATCCTCGACATCGATGCCAAGAGTGCGGCAGGTGCCGCGGCCGAGCTCGGCAAGGACCACATCGGGTTGGCCTGCGACGTGACGAACAAAGCCGACTGTGAGCGCGCTGTCTCCGACGTGCTCAAGGCCTTCGGCCAGATCGACATCCTGATCAACAACGCCGGCATCACCCAACCGGTCAAGGTCTGGGACATTTCGTCCGAGGACTGGGATCGCATCCAGGACGTCAATCTGCGCGGCGTGCTCTTTCTCTCGCAGGCGGTCATGCCGCATATGCGCGATCGCAAATCCGGTGCGATCGCCTGTATGTCGTCGGTTTCGGCTCAGCGCGGCGGTGGCATTCTTGGCGGCGCGCATTATTCGGCGGCGAAGGCCGGCGTGCTCGGTCTTGCCAAGGCGATGGCGCGCGAACTGGGTCCCGACGGCATCCGCGTCAATTGCGTGACGCCCGGTCTGATCCAGACCGACATCAACGCCGGCAAGATATCCGAGGAGAAGCGCAAGGAGATTATTGACGGCATTCCGCTCGGCCGGCTCGGCGTGCCGCAGGACGTCGCCAACATCTATCTGTTCCTGGCTTCCGACCTCTCTGCCTACACGACGGGCGCCGTCATCGACGTCAACGGCGGCATGCTCATCCACTGAACGAGGGGACGGTCATGGCTGAAGCCGCAATGCGTACCAACGAGCCCGACATTGCCGAACGTGCCTACCGCATCCGGCGCAATGCGCTTCGGATGGGTGAGGTTCAAGGGCAGGGCTATATCGCCCAGGCACTCGATATCGCCGACGTGCTGGCCGTCGCCTACTTCCACGCGATGCGCTACCGACCTGAAGATCCCGCTTGGGAGGGGCGTGACCGCTTCCTGCTTTCGAATGGCCATTACGCCATTGCGCTCTATGCGGCGCTGATCGAGGCCGGAATTGTTCCGGATGCGGAGCTCGAGACGTACGGTTTTGACGACAGTCGGCTGCCGATGTCGGGCATGGCCAGCTACACGCCTGGCATGGAGATGTCCGGCGGTTCACTCGGACTTGGCCTCAGCATCGCGGTCGGCATGTGCCTCGGCCTCAAGCGCAAGGGTTCTGACAGCCGCGTCTACACGCTGTTCTCCGACGGCGAGCTCGACGAGGGCTCGAAGTGGGAGGCCATGATGTCGGCAGCCCACTACAAGCTCGATAACCTCATCGCCGTCGTCGACGTCAACAATCAGCAGGCCGATGGCCCCTCGGGGCAGATGATGGGCTTCGAGCCGCTGGCTGACAAGATCCGCGCGTTCGGCTGGTTCGTGCAACGGGTCGACGGCAACGATCTCAACGCCGTCGTTGCCGCCTTCGATGCAGCCAAGGCGCATGATGGCGCAAGGCCACGCATGATCATCGCCGACACGCTTATGGGCAAGGGTGTTCCTTTCCTGGAAGCGCGCGAGCGCAATCACTTCATGCGGGTGGATCAGCACGAATGGCAGCTAGCGCTGCAAGCTCTGGACGCAGGGAGGCAAGCATGAAGCCGGCCACAACGACAGCTGCGGCGGCAGCCAAGGACAAGCCGCGGCTTACCACCTCGGCCATGATTGCCTCGATTGCCGGCGAAGGACAGGCGACGAAGCCGGCTCCGTTCGGCCATGCGCTGGTCGAGCTTGCGCGCCAGCGAGCCGACATCGTCGGCATGACCGCCGATCTCGGCAAGTACACCGACCTTCACGTGTTCGCGAAGGAATTTCCGCACCGCTACTACCAGATGGGCATGGCCGAGCAGCTCCTGTTCGGTGCTGCATCCGGTCTCGCTGCGGAAGGGTTCACGCCGTTCGTCACGACCTACGCCGTTTTCGCCTCTCGCCGCGCCTATGATTTCATCCACCAGACGATCGCGGAGGAGGATCGCAACGTCAAGATTGCTTGCGCGTTGCCAGGCCTGACCTCCGGTTACGGGCCAAGTCACCAGGCCGCCGAGGATCTGGCACTGTTCCGCGCGATGCCGAACATGACCGTCATCGATCCCTGCGACGCCCACGAGATCGAGCAGGTGGTGCCGGCGATCGCGGCGCATCAAGGCCCGGTCTACATGCGGTTGTTGCGCGGGCAGGTGCCGCTCGTGCTCGAAGAATACGGCTACAGATTCGAGCTCGGCAAGGCCAAGCATTTGCGCGACGGCACCGACGTGCTCATCATCTCCTCGGGCCTGCTCACGATGCGGGCTCTGGAAGCCGCCAAGCAGCTCGAATCCGACCGCGTCGACGTGGCCGTGCTGCACGTGCCAACCATCAAGCCGCTCGACACAGAAACGATCGTGGAGGCGTGCCGCAAGCCGGGTCGTATCGTCGTGGTCGCCGAGAACCACACCGTGATCGGTGGATTGGGCGAGGCGGTGGCGGCGGCCCTGATGCGGGCGCGCGTCCATCCTGCTTTCCACCAGATCGGCTTGCCCGACGAATTCCTCGCCGCAGGCGCGCTGCCGACGTTGCATGATCGCTACGGCATTTCGACGGAGGCGATATGCGCCTCCATCAAAAGCTGGAGATGAAGGACACAACCTTCACGACAGACCAATAATCAAACAAACAGGGAGAAGGAAATGACCAAGGAAGCGAAGAGGGGCTTGACGCGTCGTGCTGCGTTGGCCATGGGCGCCGCCATACCCCTTGTCTCCATCATCTCGCGGCGCGGCGACGCCGCCGAATTCACCCTCAAATTCGCGACCGGTCAGGACCCCTCGCATCCCGTGAACAAGCGGGCGCGCGAAGCCATCGACCGGATCAAGCAGGCGACCGGCGGCCGCGTCGAGATCAACCTGTTTCCGGCCAATCAGCTCGGCTCCGATACCGATCTTCTCGGTCAAATCCGCAACGGCGCCGTCGACTATCTGAACATCGGCGCTTCGGTTCTCGCCACGCTGGTGCCAGGCGTCGGCATCGTCAACACCGGCTTCGCCTTCAGCTCCTACGATGCCGTGTGGAAGGCGATGGACGGCGATCTCGGAAATTTCGTCAAGGGCGAGATCGAGAAGCTGGGCGTTCTTCAGGTCTGCAAGTCCTGGGACAACGGATTCCGCCAGCTCACGTCCTCCACCCGCGAGATCAAGACCCCGGATGACCTCAAGGGCTTCAAGATGCGCGTCCCCGCGGCGCCGATCCTGACCAGCCTGTTCCAAGCGCTCGGCGCAGGTCCGACGCCGATCAATTTCAACGAGGTGTACTCCGCGCTGCAAACCAAGGTGGTCGAAGGGCAGGAGAATCCGCTGGCGATCATTTCGACGGCCAAGCTCTACGAGGTGCAGAAATATTGCTGCCTCACGAGCCACGTATGGGATGCCTATCTCATCCTGGGCAACCGCCGCTCGTTCTCGCGCCTGCCGTCCGACGCGCAGGAGATCGTGACGCGCGAATTGAACAAGGCGGCCGATGACGAGCGTGCCGACATCGCCGCGCTGTCGAAGTCGCTGCGCGACGAACTGGCGGCCAAGGGTCTCAACTTCGTCGAGGTCGACAAGGGCGCCTTCCGCACGACGCTCGGCAAGACCAGCTTCTACAAGGATTGGCGCGAAAAGTTTGGTGAGAAGGGCTGGACGCTGCTCGAGCAGGCAGTAGGCAAATTGGGATGAGCGCCATCCACGCCGACGACCCCGTGGCCGGAAGCATGAGCTCCGGCCTGGTGGTCAAGCTCGACCGGCTGCTCGCTTTGGTCACCGAGCCGCTCGCGGCGTTCGCCGTTGCGGCCGAGATCGTCATCCTGCTCACGGGCGTGATCGCGCGATTCGTCTTCAATCATCCCCTGACATGGTCGGATGAGCTCGCGTCGATCACATTCCTCTGGCTGGCCATGCTGGGTTCGGCCATTGCGTTGCGACGCGGCCAGCACATGCGCATGACCGCGCTGGTGGAGCGCACCGCCGGCGCGAGGCGGGAGTTGCTGGAGGCGCTGGCGACCATGGCGCCCGCGCTGTTCCTGCTCTTCATTCTTTCGCCATCCTTCGATTTTGCGGAGGACCAGGCTTTCGTTCACACCCCAGCGCTTGGTCTGAACGACGCCTTGCGCGCCGCGGCGGTGCCTGTGGGTGTCGTGCTCATGCTCGCCGGTACACTTGTTCGGAGCCTTCGCCTCGGAGCCTTGCAGCTTGCTCTGGCGGTTGCGATTCTCGCTGCTTTCGCGGCGGGACTCTATCTCCTCACGCCCTGGATCGTCGCGATCGGCAACTGGAACCTGTTGCTGTTCTTCACGCTGCTGCTCGGCCTCTGCGTGCTCGCAGGCGTGCCGATTGCCTTCTGCTTCGGCCTGTCGACGGTCGCCTATCTCGTGGTCGCGACCACGACGCCGTTGCAGGTCATCCCTGGCCGCATCGATGAGGGCGTGAGCTCGCTCATCCTGCTCGCCGTGCCGTTGTTCATCCTGCTCGGCTACCTGATCGTGATGACGCGCATGGCGTCATCCATGGTGAAGTTCCTGGCAGCGCTGGTCGGTCACGTCGAAGGTGGCCTGGCCTACGTGCTGCTCGGTGCAATGCTGCTCGTCTCCGGCATTTCGGGCGCCAAGACCGCGGACATGGCTGCTGTGGCACCCGTGCTGTTCCCGGACATGAAGCGACGAGGCATTCACGAGGGCGAGCTCGTGTCGCTGCTAGCGGCATCCGGCGCGATGGCCGAAACGATTCCGCCGTCGATCGTGCTCATCATCATCGGATCGGTGACGGGCGTCTCCATTGCGGCCCTGTTCACCGGCGGCATTCTTCCCGGCGTCGTTCTGGCGTTGGCCTTGGCCTTTGTTGCGCGGCGGCGGATGTCCGAGGGCACTGGTGCGGACCGCGGCGTGACGACGGCGCGCGAAATCGGGCGCACATTCCTCGTCGCTGCGCCCGCGCTGATGCTTCCCGTGCTGATCCGCGTCGCGGTCAGCGAAGGCGTGGCGACGGCGACGGAAGTGGCGACCATCGGCATCGCCTATGCCTTCGTCGTGGGAATCATCGTCTACCGTTCGTTCGACTGGCGCCAGCTTTATCCGGCCCTGGTCGGCACAGCGGCACTTTCGGGAACCATCCTGTTCATCATTGGCGCGGCGACCTGCATGTCCTGGGCGTTGACGCAATCGAACTTCTCCCATGCGCTCGCGGGCGCGCTGGCGCAGGCTCCTGGCGGACGGTACGGCTTCCTTCTCTGCTCGATCGTGCTCTTCGTCGTGCTTGGCAGCGTGCTCGAGGGAATCCCGGCAATGGTGCTGTTCGGTCCGTTGCTGTTTCCCGTCGCCAAGCAACTGGGCGTGCACGAGGTGCACTATGCCATGGTGGTGATCCTGGCGATGGGCATCGGATTGTTCGCGCCGCCCTTCGGCCTCGGCTACTACGCGGCCTGCTCGATTGGACAGGTCGATCCGAACTCCGGCCTCAAGCGCATCTGGAGCTATCTCGCTGCGCTCGTTGTCGGTCTCGTGGTCGTCGCCTTCGTTCCCTGGATCTCGACGGGATTTCTTCCCTGATGCGCTGAACGCGCACTTAACCCAGGCGACGCCGGTCTCACCGGTGCCGCCCGCAACAGGTGTCATCGCCAATGTCGATCAGTCCTTCGATCACCTCAGACACGTCGCGCGCTCCCGCTGACCTGCACAAGCGCATGGCCGACGCGATCCGCTTCTTGTCGCTCGATGCGGTCGAGCGCGCAGCGGATGGCCATCCCGGCGCTCCGCTCGGTTGCGCGGAGATCGCAACCGCGCTGTTCACGCGTCACATCAAGTGCAATCCGGCCGATCCGCTTTGGCCGGATCGCGACCGGTTCGTTCTGTCGAACGGCCATGGCTCGATGCTGATCTATTCGCTGCTGCACCTGTCCGGCTATGCCGGCTTTCCGATCGAACAGATCAAGCAGTTTCGCGAGCTCGGCTCGCACACCCACGGCCATCCCGAGCGGGCGCCCGATCTCGGCATCGAGGTCACGACCGGCCCGCTCGGACAGGGCATCGCCAACGCGGTCGGCATGGCCGTGGCGGAAGCCTGGCTGAGTGCGACCTTCGGCGAGGAAATCGTCAATCATCGCACCTACGCCATCGTCGGCGACGGTTGCCTTCAAGAAGGCATCGCTCACGAGGTCATTTCGCTCGCCGGTCATCTGCGCCTGGGGAAGCTTTGCTTTCTGTGGGACGACAATCGCATGACCGATGACGGTCACACGGATTTCGCGATCTCCGAGGACGTGCGCGGGCGTTTCCGCATCGCCGGTTGGCAGGTCATCGATGCCGACGGTCATGATGTGGATCAGGTCTCGGCGGCACTGCTATTGGCCGCATGCGACCCGCGCCCGACCATGATCGCCTGCCGCACCACCATCGGCAAGGGATTGCCGCGGCTCGAGGGCAAGCGCGGCGCGCATGGCGGGCGCGTGTTCGCCAAGGATCTGGAAGAGGCGCGCGCGGCCGCGGGCTGGACGGAAGGACCGTTCGAGATTCCCCGCGACGTCACGGAAGCCTGGAAGAACGGCGTCACCGATCGCAACCGGCCCGCCTACGAGTCGTGGCGCGCCCGTGTGGCCGCCATGCAGCCGGAGAAGCGCGCCATGTTTGAGCGCGCGATGGCCGGCGAGCTTCCGGAGGGATGGAGCGATGCGCTGGCCGCGTGGCGCCGCAAGATGGCGGCCGAAGGTCCGATCCGCTCCACCAACGAGGCGACCGCCGATATCGTTGCGCTGCTCGCCGAGACGATCCCCGAGCTGATTTCCGGCGCCCCCGACCTCGAAGGCCCGACCAATTGCAAGCGTACCTTGCAGGCATTCACGTCCGCAGATCCCGCCGGCCGTTACGTGCACTACGGCATCCGCGAGCACGCCATGGGTGCGATGATGAACGGCATGGCCGCGCATGGCGGCGTGTTGCCTCTCGGCGCCACCTATCTGGTTTTCTCTGACTACATGCGGCCGGCGCTGCGGATGGCCGCGCTGATGGAATTGCCGGTCGTTACGGTCTACAGCCACGATTCCATCGGCATCGGCAAGAACGGGCCGACCCACCAGCCGGTCGAATTCCTGGCCTCGCTGCGCGCGATGCCGAACATGGCGGTGTTCCGCCCCGCCGATCATGTGGAAGCCGCCGAATGCTGGGAGCTCGCGTTGCGCCGCAGGCTCGGCCCGTCGTCGATGATCTGCTCGCGGCAGGGCCTGCCGCCGGTTCGCACTGGGGATAGCTCCGCCAATCTTTGCTCGCGTGGAGCCTATGTGCTTGTCGAGGCCGATGGCGCGCGATGCGCCACGCTGCTGGCAACGGGCTCGGAGGTCCAGATCGCGCTTGCGGCGCGGCTTGTCCTGCAGGCGCAGGGGGTACCCACCGCGGTGGTCTCCATGCCGTGCTGGGAACTGTTCGAGGAGCAGGATGAAGCTTATCGGGCAGGCGTTCTCGGCAAGGGCGTGCGGGTCGCGGTCGAGGCGGCGGTGCGGCTCGGTTGGGACCACTGGATCGGAGACCGGGGCGGATTTGTCGGCATGTCCTCTTTCGGCGCGTCAGGCCCGGCCGATGCATTGTTCGTCCATTTCGGCATTACCGCCGAGAAGGTTGCGGGAATGGCATTGGGATTGCTTCGCGATAAGCTGACCGCTGCCTTGGACAACTGACCGCGAGAGCAAGATGGCCAACCTATCGGAACCAGTCCGTATCGTATTTCTTGACCGGGACACGATGCCGCCGGAGATTCGACTTCGGCCGCCGTCGTTTCGGCACGAAGTTCAGGAGTACGCAACGACCGCGCCGCAGGACATCGCGAGCCGGATAGCGGACGCCCACATCGTGATTACCAACAAGGTGCCTGTTCGACGCGCGGAATTGCGGGCGGCGCCGCAATTGCGCTTGATCGCGGTTGCGGCCACGGGATACGACGTCGTCGATATCCATGCCTGCGAAGAGCGCGGCGTTGCCGTCTCGAACATTCGCGGCTATGCGGTCAATACGGTCCCGGAGCACACTTTCGCACTGATATTCGCGCTTCGTCGCAGCCTGACTGCTTATCGTGATTCAGTCCGCAACGGCCGATGGCTCGAATCCGGCCAGTTCTGCTATTTCGACTTTCCCATTCGCGATCTGGCCGGCTCGACGCTCGGCATCATCGGTGACGGCGCACTCGGTCGTTCCGTTGCGGATATCGGCCGCGCGCTCGGAATGCGCGTGCTGTTTTCCACCTATAAGGGCGTGGAGGGGATGGGTCCCCTCTACACACCCTTTGAGGAGGTGCTGCGTACGTCGGACGTCATCACCTTGCACGCGCCATTGATGCCGGCGACACGTAACATGATCGCTGCGGGCGAATTCGCCGTGATGGAACGGCGCCCGCTTCTGATCAATACCGCGCGCGGCGGCCTCGTCGACGAGACCGCGCTCGGCGATGCCCTTCGCTCCGGCAAGATCTCCGGGGCAGGTTTCGACGTCGCGACTGTCGAACCGCCCTCAGCCGATCATCCGCTGATGCAATTGGTCGGATTGCCGAACTTCATTCTGACCCCGCACGTGGCCTGGGCGAGCCACGAGGCCGTGCAGGCTCTCGCCGACCAGCTCGTCGACAACATCGAGGCCTTCTGGAACGGCGCTCCGCGCAATCTTGTCACAGCAGCATAACGTCGAACAAGCGACGAAGAGCGAGCTACGCCTCCATCCCCTCCAGTGCACGCCGCAGCGCCTCGACCAGATCGAGCGCCACCGGTGAGGGGCTGCGCTGCGCGGGAAAGACGGCGGAGAATTCGAAGTCGATGCGCGGCAGGAAGCGACGCACGATGACGCCGCGGGTCGAAAATTCCTGCGCGGTGAAGGGATCGCAGATCGCAACCCCGAGTCCCGACGACACCATTCCGCACATGATCTCCGACAGCGTGGTCTCGACGCGCAGCACGCGGCTGACGTCGTTGCGGTGGAAGACCTGGTCGACGAGATGCCGGCTCGCAGATCCCGCCGAGAGCGATATGAAGGTCTCGCCCTCGAAATCGCGCGGCTCCAATACGTCCTTTTCTGCCAGGCGATGTCCGGCCGGCAGCACCGCGACGCGCGCCAGCGCCGGCAGCCGCAGGCCCGGCAGACCGGCAGCGATCGGCACTTCGGCAAAACCGATATCACACTGATTGTTCAGCACCCAGTCCACCACGATCGGCGAGATCACGCCGAAGAAGGCGAGGTTGAGGTTGGGCCGCTCTTTCAGGAAATGCCCGGCGAGCCGCGGCAGGTAGCCGTTCGCGAGCGCCGGCAGCGCGGCGATCCGCAATGAGCCGGTGCGACGGCCGCGAATCTCCTCGGCGGCGGCAGCGATACGCTCGAGGCCCACGAAGGACCGCTCCACTTCGGTGTAGAGCGCCGTTGCGGCTGCGGTCGGCACGAGCCCGGTGCCACGGCGCTCGAACAGCTCCATCTTCAAGAGGGCCTGGAGGTCGCGGAGCAACCGGCTGACCGCCGGCTGCGTCACGACCATCAACCTCGCGGCCTCGGTCACGCTGCCGGTCAGCATCATCGCGCGGAAGGCTTCCACTTGCCGCGAATTGATCCGCGCCATTCCGGCCTCTCTTCATAACATTTCGGCATGCAGAAGGTGCCATTATTCATTGGACGATGGAAGTGTAGCTCTGCGATCTTTTTCATCAGCGCTGAAGTCAGCCCGCTTTTTCGGCAGATCGGGGCCTAAAGCCCGCCGATCGCATCAAAACCCGTGAGCAGGGGCCGGAGCCCTGGTCGGATCGGGATTTTGCGCCGAAGGGAACGCGGGCGCGCTTCGGTCGTCTGATCGTCGACACGTCACCTCATCCCGGTCTTGGAGATTGGTCCTTATGAAGACACTCAGCCTTCTCACAGCGGTCACCATCGCGGCGCTCGCCGCGGCCCCGTCGGTCGTCTCGGCACAGCAGAAGACGCTCTATGTCGCCGGTTATGGCGGCTCGTTCGAGAAGACGATCCGCGACGAGGTGATCCCGAATTTCGAGAAGGAGAACGGCGTCAAGGTCGAATACGTCGCCGGCAACTCCACGGATACGCTCGCCAAGCTTCAGGCGCAGAAGGGCAATCAGCAGATTGATGTCGCGATCGTCGACGACGGCCCGATGTACCAGGCGATCCAGCTCGGCTTTTGCGGCAAGCTCGACGGCCTGCCGTCCGACCTCTATGACGCCGCGCGCTTCAAGGACGATAGTGCAGTCGCGATCGGTCTCGTCGCGACTGGGTTGATGTACAACACCAAGGTGTTTGCGGAGAAGGGCTGGGCGCCGCCGACCTCGTGGAACGATCTGAAGGATCCGAAATACGCCAAGCAGCTCGTCATCCCGCCGATCAACAACACCTACGGCCTGGAGGCGCTGGTGATGCTCGCCAAGATGAACGGCGGCGGCGAGTCGAACGTCGATGCGGGCTTCAAGATCTTCAAGAACGACATCAATCCGAATGTGCTCGCCTATGAACCGTCGCCGGGCAAGATGACCGAGCTGTTCCAGTCCGGCCAGGCCGTCATCGCGGTGTGGGGCACGGGACGTGTGCAGAGCTTTGCCAATACCGGCTTCCCTGTCGACTTCGTCTATCCGAAGGAGGGCGCTGCAACGCTCCTGACGACCGCCTGTCCGATCGCCAAGTCCACTGCTTCGCCGCTCGCGGCGAGCTTCATCAAGATGCTGCTCGATCCCAAAATCCAGCTCGTTATGCTGAAGGACTATGGCTACGGCCCGGTGCTGAAATCGCTCGTCGTCCCGCCGGAGCTCGGCAAGATGGCGCCGATCGGCGAGCGCGCGGCCAAGCTCTATAATCCTGACTGGACCGTCATCAACGAGAAGCGCGAGGAATGGACCAAGCGGTGGAACCGCGAGGTCGAGCGCTAACGCGATGGCCTTCCTCGAGCTCGATCGCGTCGGCAAGCAGTTCGGCTCGCAAACCGTTGTCGACGATTTCAGCCTTGCGGTGGAGAGGGGTGAGTTCATCTCGTTCCTCGGTCCCTCCGGCTGCGGCAAGACCACGACGCTCCAGATGATCGCGGGCTTCCTGGAGCCGTCGCGCGGTGCGATCCGGCTGGAGGGGCGCGATCTGACCAGGGTGCATCCAGCGAAACGTGGCCTCGGCATCGTGTTCCAGAGCTACGCGCTGTTTCCGCACATGACCGCCGCCGAGAACGTCGCCTTTGGTCTGGAGATGCGTGGCGTGCCGAGGGACAAACGCACGGAGCGCGTTCGCGCGGCGCTGGGGATGGTCGGGCTTGCCGGTTTTGAGGAGCGCTATCCGCGGCGCATGTCGGGCGGCCAGCAGCAGCGCGTGGCGCTGGCGCGGGCGCTGGTGATCCAGCCGAGCGTATTGCTGCTCGACGAGCCGCTATCGAACCTTGATGCCAAGCTGCGCGAGGAGATGCAGATCGAGCTGCGCCAGATCCAGCGCACCATCGGCACCACCACGATCCTCGTCACCCACGACCAGAACGAGGCGATGTCGTTGTCCGACCGCATCGTCGTGATGAGCCAGGGCAAGATCGAGCAGATCGGCACGCCGCAACAGACCTATGAGCGGCCGGCATCGGCCTTCGTGTCGCAGTTCCTCGGCAAGACCAACGATTTCGCCGCGACCGTCGATCGGACGGCTCAGCCTGCGCGGCTGGTCGCCGGCTCCTGGCAGGCGCCGGCCCCGGCAGGCGCGAGCGGCGTGGTGACGATCAGCCTTCGCCCCGAGCGGATCAGCTTTGCTGATGTTGGCCTGGCGGCAAAGATCGTCACGCGGATTTTCCAGGGCAATCACTGGCTGTTCCAGTGCGAGACCGAGTGCGGACCGGCGATCGTGATCCGGCAGAATGATGGGACGCCGCAGCCGGGCGAAGGCGAGGCGGTCCATCTCACATGGCGCGTGGAAGACATGAGCCTGCGCGGAAGCGGAGGCGCCGTATGACCGCCGCCGGCACGTCAACGCAATCTGCCGAGACGCGCGCGTCCTGGGCGCTGACGTTGCCCGCGCTGATGCTGTTCGTCGGCGTGCTGGTGATCCCGCTTCTCATGACCGTGATGCTCTCGTTCCACGACTGGGGCCAGTACAAGGGCATCGAGCCGGTCTTCATCCTGAAGAACTGGCAGGAGATCGCGAGCGATCCCTATTACGCCGAGATGTTCTGGCGGACGTTCCGCATCGCGCTGCTGGCAACGCTGATCACCGCCGTGCTCGGCGCGCCAGAGGCCTATATCCTCAACCGTATGAGCGGACGCTGGAAAGGCATCTTCCTGCTCCTGATTCTCGGGCCCCTTCTGATTTCGGTAGTGGCGCGCACGCTCGGCTGGGCGCTGCTATTCGGCGGCAATAATGGCCTCGTCAACAAGCTCCTGATGTCTCTCGGTCTGATCCGCGCGCCGCTGCCCTTCATGTTCACCGAGACCGGCATGGTCGTAGCGCTCGCGCATGTGATGATGCCATTCATGGTGCTCTCGGTCTGGGCAGCGCTCCAGCGCGTCGACCCGCAGATCGAGAACGCCGCGATGTCGCTCGGGGCCGGCGCCTTCACCATCATCCGCCGCATCATCCTGCCGCAGATCATGCCCGGTGTGCTCTCGGGCGCGATCATCGTGTTCTCGCTGTCGGCGAGCGCGTTCGCAACGCCGGCGATCATCGGCGGTCGTAGGCTGAAGGTCGCGGCAACGCTCGCCTATGACGAGTTCCTCAACACGTTGAACTGGCCGCTCGGTGCGGCGGTCGCGGTGCTGCTGCTGCTCGCGCTGGTGCTGATCGTCGTCGGCAGCAATGCGCTGATCGAGCGCCGCTATGCCGAGGTGTTCCGATGAGGACGAACGGCCCGCTCGCGCTCACCTTTCACACGCTCTTCGTCGTCTTCATGCTGGCGCCGATCGTGGTGGTCTGCCTCGTCGCCTTCACGCCCGAGGGGTTCCTCTCGCTGCCGACCAACGGCTTCTCGCTGCGCTGGTTCAGGACGATCGCGAGCTATCCGGAATTCGTGCACGCGTTCTGGGTCAGCCTCGGGCTCGGGATGGTGTCCTCCTTCGTTGCGCTGATGTTTGCCGTGCCGGCGGCACTGGCGATTGCGCGCTACAGATTTGTAGGCCGCGATGCGCTGGCAGCGCTGTTCCTGTCGCCACTGATGATCCCGCACGTGGTGCTCGGCATCGCCTTCCTGCGCTTCTTCACCTCGCTCGGGCTCGGTGGCACCTTTGCGGCGCTGCTGATCGCCCATGTCATCGTGGTGTTTCCCTTCGCACTCCGCCTGACGCTGGCGGCGGCGACCGGCATGGATCGCTCGGTCGAGATGGCTGCGGTCTCGCTTGGTGCCGGCGGCTTTACGCTGTTTCGCCGCGTGACACTGCCGCTGATCCTGCCCGGCGTGATCAGCGGGTGGGCACTCGCCTTCATCCAGTCCTTCGACGATCTGACGATGACCGTCTTCCTGGCGGCGCCAGGCACTGAAACATTGCCGGTCAGGATGTTCCTCTATATCCAGGACAACATCGATCCGCTCGTGACATCCGTCTCAGCGAGCGTCATCGCAGTCACCATGACTGCCCTCATCCTGCTCGACCGCTTCTACGGGCTCGACCGCGTGCTCGCAGGCAAGAGCGATCCCGGGCGATAGGAGAACGCATGCACAGGGAATATGACGTCGCCGTCGTTGGCGGCGGACTGCTCGGCTCCGCCATTGCCTGGGGGCTCGGCCGGCTCGGCAAGAGCGTCGCCGTGCTCGACGAGGGCGACATCGCCAAGCGCGCCTCGCGCGCGAACTTTGCGCTGGTGTGGGTGCAGAGCAAAGGGCTCGGCATGCCCGCCTATACCGTGTGGACGGTGCGCGCGGCGCGGGCCTGGCCAATGCTTGCCGCCGAATTGAAGGATCAGACCGGCCTTGACGTCTGCCTCCAACAGTATGGCGGCTTTCATCTGACGCTCGGCGAGGACGAGTACGAGCAGCGCACCCAGCTCGTCACGCGCATGCACAACCAGGTTGGCGCGGCCGATTACAGGATGGAGATGCTGCCGGCCTCAGAGGTGAAGAAGATGCTGCCGCTGATCGGCCCGGAGGTGTCGGGCGGCAGCTTCTGTCCGTTCGACGGTCACGTCAATTCGCTCCGTACTTTTCGCGCGTTCCATACCGGCTTCAAGGCGTTCGGTATCGACTATTTTCCGGAGCGCCCGGTCTCGGCGATCACGAAGAGCGGCGGCGAATTCGGCCTGACAACGCCGCAAGGCGAAATCCGCGCCCACAAGATCGTGCTTGCCGCGGGCAATGCCAACCAGACGCTGGCGCCGATGGTCGGCCTCTTCGCGCCGATGGGGCCGACGCGCGGCCAGATCGTGGTGACCGAGCGCACCGTGCCGTTCCTGCCGCATCCGCTGACGACCATCCGCCAGACAGACGAGGGCACTGTCATGATCGGCGACAGCAAGGAAGACGAGCTCGACGATCGCGCGCTGAGACATTCGATCAGCTCCGTGATGGCGGACCGCGCGCAGCGGATGTTCCCGCATCTGGCGCGGCTCAACGTCGTCAGGAGCTGGGCCGGCATCCGAGTCATGCCGCAGGACGGCTTTCCAATCTACGACCAGTCGGAAACTCATCCCGGCGCGTTCGTCGCCTGCTGTCATTCCGGCGTGACGCTCGCCTCCAACCACGCCTTCGAGCTTGCCCGCATGGTCGCAGGCGGCGCGCTCGAGCCGGAGCTGGTCGGCGCGTTCTCAGCGTGCCGCTTCGGAGGCGAGGGCGCAACGAACGACAGTGGCTACTAGCGACTTCAGAGAAGGAGCCAAGAGGCATCCAATGTTCAGACGATCCGATCAGGACAAGCGTCCATCGTTGCAGATCTTCGTCGACGGCGTTGCCGTCGAGGCGCGCGAGGGCGATACCGTATCCGCCGCGCTGCTCGTCTCGGGGCGTGACGTGCGCCGCGCGACCGCGGTGAGCGGTGCGCCGCGGCTGCCCTATTGCATGATGGGCGTGTGCTTCGACTGCCTCGTCACCATCGATGGCGTCGGCAATCGCCAGGGCTGCCTGGTGCCGGTCGCCGCCGGCATGCAGATCGAAATTCAGAAGGGCAAAAGGGAGGTCGGCCGATGAACACGACGCCTCAGCGCGACGCTTACGATGTCGTCGTCATCGGGGCAGGGCCGGCCGGTCTTGCTGCGACCGCGACCGCGTCGGCAGCAGGCCTGTCGACGCTGCTACTCGACGAGAACCCGGGCCCTGGCGGCCAGGTCTGGCGCGCCATCGCGTCGACGCCCGTGACAGCGCGCGACCAGCTCGGCGCCGATTATTGGGCAGGTGCCGAACTCGTTGGCGAGGTGCGGTCCAGCAAGGCCGAGATTATCCATCGCGCAACCGTGTGGAGTCTCGATCGTCATCGCGAGATCGGGATTTCTGTCGGCGGCGCATCCACCTTCGTCAAGGCGCGGCGCGTCATCCTTGCGACCGGCGCGCTGGAGCGGCCGTTTCCGATTCCGGGCTGGACACTGCCGGGCGTGATGACCGCGGGCGCCGCACAGACCATGCTGAAGTCGTCGGCGCTGGTGCCTGATTGCCGCACGGTGATCGCGGGGCAGGGGCCACTGCTGTGGTTGCTCGCAGCGCAGATCCTGCGCCTTGGCGGTCGTATCGATCGCATTCTCGATACGACCGAACGCAAGAACTACCTGGCCGCGCTGCCTCACGCCTTCAGCTTCCTGACGTCGCCTTACTTTGCGAAGGGCCTTGCGATGATGCGCGAGGTGAAGGCCGAGGTACAGGTGGTGACTGGGGTCACCGAGCTTGCCGCGGCCGGCGAGGGTCGGCTTGCCAGCGTAAGCCATGTCGCAGGCAGCCGTCGCGAGACGATCCCAGCGGACCTTCTTCTCCTGCATCAGGGCGTCGTGCCCAACGTCAATCTCGCGATGGCGGCGGGCGTTGAACATCGCTGGGATGACCTGCAACTCTGCTGGTCGCCGATGCTCGATGCCAATGGCGGCACCTCGATCGAAGGCATCGCGATCGCCGGTGACGGCGCCGGTATTGGCGGCGCAAACGCCGCGGTGGTTCGCGGCCGCATCGCTGCACGGGCTGCAGTCGAGGCGCTTGCGCCTGCAGCCGCCGCGAAGCTCTCGTCGATGGCCGCGCTGCGTGCCGATCTGGCCAAAGCCGAGCGCGGTCGCGTCTTCCTCGACACGCTGTTCCGTCCCGCGCGGCAATTCCGCATTCCCGCAGGCGACACCATCGTCTGCCGCTGCGAGGAGGTGACCGCCAAGGACATCGTCGATGCCGTCGCGATCGGCGCGACGGGGCCGAACCAGCTCAAGGCCTATCGCCGCACCGGCATGGGGCCGTGCCAGGGTCGCCTGTGCGGCCTCACCGTCACCGAGCTGATGGCGGAGGCGCGCGGCAAGACGGCGCAGGAGATCGGTTACTATCGGCTGCGCGCGCCGGTGAAGCCGATCACGCTCGCCGAGCTTGCGGCGATGCCGAAGACCGACGATGACATAAAGGCGGTGGTGCGCGGATGACGAAGCTTGCGGATGCCATCATCGTGGGTGGCGGCATCCACGGATGCTCGACGGCGCTGCACCTGACGCTGGCCGGCATGAAGCCGGTGCTGATCGAGAAGGATTATGCCGGCCGTCACGCGTCCGGCGTCAATGCCGGCGGCGTGCGCCAGCTCGCGCGCCGCGTCGCCGAGATCCCGCTCTCGATTCGCTCGATGGGGATCTGGGAGCGGATCGAAGAGCTGCTCGACGACGATTGCAGCTTCGAGAGCCATGGCCAGGTTCTGGTCGCGGAGAACGAGACCGAGCTTGCGGCATGCCGCGCGCGTGTCGCCGAGTTGAACGCGCTCGGCTTCACCCACGAGGAGCTGATCGACGGCGCCGAGCTGCGACGGCTGGTGCCTGCCGTCGCCGACACCTGCCCCGGCGGTGTGGTCTCGCGCCGCGACGGCGCGGCCAATCCCGCCCAGACCACGACGGCGTTTCGGCGCAAGGCGGAGCAGCTCGGCGCAACCGTGCGCGAGGGCGTGGCCGCAAGCAACGTCCGCCGCGAGGATGGGCTCTGGCGCGTCGATGTCGGCGCTGAAACCTATGCCGCGCCGGTTCTGGTCAACGCCGCCGGCGCGTGGGCAGGGCGTATCGCCGCCGCGCTCGGCGAGCCGGTGCCGGTCGAGACCGTGGCGCCGATGCTGATGATCACCTCGCGCGTGCCGCACTTCATCGACCCCGTGGTGATCCTGCGCGGCCGCAAACTGTCCTTCAAGCAGTTCAAGAACGGCACCGTGTTGATCGGCGGTGGACATCTGGCAACGCCGGACCAGGACCGCAACGAAACGGTGCTGGACTGGCCGAGCCTCGCCATCAGCGCCCGCACCGTATTCGAGCTGTTTCCGGTGATGCGGGATGCCACCATCATGCGCGCCTGGGCCGGCATCGAAGCGAAGACAAAGGATGATCTGCCCGTGCTGGGCCCGAGCGCCCGCCATGCCGGTCTGTTCCATCAGTTCGGCTTCTCGCTGCACGGCTTCCAACTCGGCCCCGGCGCTGGCGCAGTCATGGCGGAGTTGATCGTGAACGGCGGCACCCAGACCCGGATCGGCGATCTCGCCATCGACCGCTTTCGTTCCTTCAGCTCTTAGAACCAACAAGAGGACATCATGACCATCACGCGCAGCATCCGCACGCCCATCATGCACCGCACTGTCGAGGCCAATGGCTTCGTGTTCGTCGGCGGCACGATCGCCGACGACACCTCTGTCTCGATGGGCGAGCAGACCCGCAACATCCTCGGCAAGATCGCAGGCTATCTGAAGGAGGTGGGCAGCGATGCCTCCCGCATCGTCAGCGCCTCGATCTTCGTGACCGATCTGTCGAAGAAGAAGGAGATGGACGCGGTCTGGACCGAGTTCTTCGGTGACAATCTGCCGGCACGCGCGACCGTCGGCGTCGCTGATCTCGGCGGCAGCGCGCTGATCGAGGTCGTCGTCACCGCGCTCAAGGGCTAAGGCTAAACCTCAGCCCATGATCTCCTTGACCATCGGGATCACCTTGCTGCCATAGAGCTCGATGCTGCGCATAAGCTTCTCGTGGGGCAAGGGCCCTGCGGAATATTTGAGCTGGAAGCGCGAGATGCCGAGCGCCTTCGCGGTCGCGGCGATCTTGCGCGCGACCGTCTCGGGCGAGCCGACATAGAGCGAGCCGTGATCGGCCTCGTGCACGAACTCGTCGCGGCCCATCGGCGGCCAGCCGCGCTCCTTCCCGATGCGGTCGCGCATGGTCTTGTAGTCGGCCCACAGCTCCTCGCGCGCCAGCGCATCGGTCTCTGCGACATAGCCGGGCGAATGCACGCCGATCGGCTTCACCGCGCGGCCGAATTCCTTGTAGGCGCGGTGATAGAGCTCGACATAGGACGCAAAGCGCCTGGGATCGCCGCCGATGATTGCGAGCATCAAGGGCAGATCGTAATGCGCGGCGCGCACCACCGATTCCGGGCTGCCGCCGACGCCGATCCAGGTTTTGAGCTCGCCGTGCTCGACCGGCGGATAGACGAGCTGGTTCTTCAGCGGCGGACGCAGCTTGCCGTCCCAGGTCACCGGCTTCTGGGACAGGAGTGCGGCGAACAGGTCGAGCTTTTCCTCGAACAGCTCCTCGTAACGGCGCAGGTCGAAGCCAAACAGCGGGAAGGATTCCGTGAACGAGCCGCGCCCGAGGATCACCTCGGCGCGACCGTTCGAAAGCGCGTCCAGCGTCGCAAAGCGCTGGAAGACGCGGATGGGGTCATCCGAGGAGAGCACCGTCACCGCGGAGCCCAGATGGATGCGTTTGGTGCGGGCCGCGATCGCGGCGAGCGCGACTTCCGGCGAGGAGATCGCGAAATCGGCACGGTGATGCTCGCCGAGCCCGATGAAGTCGATGCCGAGCTCGTCCGCCAGCACGGCCTCCTCGACGACGTTACGGATCACCTGCGCATGCGGCAGCGGCATGCCGCCAGCGTCCTTGGTGACGTCGCCAAAGGTATCCAGTCCGAATTCGAGCGATGCGGTCATTGATCAGGTCTCTCGAGCATGATCCGGAAAAGCGTGAAGTGGTTTTCCGAAAGGATCATGCTCAAACAATAGCGAAGGCAGCTGCAGATCTAGTCGTCGGCTTGCCCGTCACAATACCGCTTCAGGAAATCCATGGTTTCCGTTTCGCGACCGGGCGATGCCTGTTGATGGCCGCTGCAGCTCGCATCAAGGCCCGAATTTTTCCGCCATCGCCTCGGGGGCGCGCGCCTGGAGAACGCGGCGCTTCAGCTGCTTCAGCTCCTTGATTTCGGCGACGATGGCCTCGACCGCACGCTTCTGCTGCTGGCGCAGGGTGCGCTGGTCCTTGACGGGAAGGGGTCTCTTGCCTTTCGACGTCTGGATTACCTCGCGTGCGAGCTTCCGCAGCGCATCGAGCTCTGCCTTGATTGCGTTCTTGCCTGCTGTCGTCATCTCCATGCTCCCTTGGAATTCCTCAGGCTTCGGACGCGCGGCCAGCGCTAGCGCCACATGCCCCGCATCCTGGCTCCGATATCGATCTTCGGCCCCTGCGCCGCGGTCCGCGCCGTGCCGGCTTGCGTCTTCGGCCAGGCCGTCCGCTCGAACAGAGGAACGAGCGCTTCCGGAATGAAACGGGTGCGCGAGGCGTAGACGTGGCGATCGCCCGAAGCGGCCTGACCGTGCGTGAAGAAACGCTGCGGCACGATCAAATGCAAGTCGTCCTTGGCGCGGGTCATCGCGACGTAGAGCAGGCGGCGCTCCTCCTCGAGCTCGGCGCTGGTGCCAGCGCCGAGATCGGACGGCATGCAGCCGTCGACCACGTTGAGCAGGAACACCGACTTCCACTCCTGGCCCTTGGCGGAATGGATGGTGGAGAGGATCAAATAGTCCTCGTCGAGCAGGGGAACGCCGGCCTGATCGGATGTCGCATCCGGCGGATCGAGCGTGAGCTCGGTGAGGAATTTTTCGCGCGAAATATAGCCGCTTGCGATCTGCTCGAGCTGCATGAGATCGGCGCGGCGCGTCTCGGCATCCTCATGGATGCGGTCGAGATGCGGCTCGTACCAGAGGCGCGCACGCTCGAGGTCGGCGGGCCATTCCGAATAGCTGAGATTCTCGACCGTGCGAATGAAGGTGGTCCAGTCGTCGCCGGTGCGCGGCGGTGCGGGAAGTTTTGTGAGTGCGGCAAGCGGCGAGGGACTCTCCGCCATGTGGTCGAGCACGCGCTGCGCCGTTGCAGGTCCAACGCCGGGCAAGAGATGCAGGATGCGAAAGCCGGCGACGCGGTCGCGCGGGTTCTCGATGAAGCGCAGCAGCGCCAGCATGTCCTTGACATGCGCGGCGTCGAGGAATTTCAGCCCGCCGAACTTGACGAAGGGGATGTTGCGGCGGGTCAACTCGATTTCCAGCGGACCCGAATGCGAGGAGGTGCGGAACAGCACCGCCTGGTGCTTGAGCAGCGAGCCCTGCTCGCGATTGGCCAGGACCTGCTCGACGATGTAGCGCGCCTGCTCGGCCTCGTCGCGCACGGCGACGAGCTGCGGCTTGTGCGAAGAGGTGCGGTCGGTCCAGAGATTCTTGGTGAAGCGCTCCCGTGCAAGGCCGATCACGCCATTGGCGGCCGCCAGCACTGCTTGCGTCGAGCGATAGTTGCGGTCCAGCGTGATGATCTCGGCGCGCGGCGAAAAGCTTTGCGGGAACTCGAGGATGTTGCGCACGGTGGCGGCGCGGAACGAATAGATCGACTGCGCATCGTCGCCGACTACGGTGAGGCCTCGGCCCTCCGGCTTCAGTGCCAGCAGGATGGTCGATTGCAACCGGTTGGTGTCCTGATATTCGTCGACCAGTACTTGATCGAAGCGGCCGCCGATCTCCTCGGCGATGCCAGCGTCGCTCATCATCTGCGCCCAATAGAGCAGGAGGTCGTCATAGTCGAGCACGTGCTGCGCCTGCTTGGCCTCGACATAGGCCGCAAACAGCCGCTTCAGCTCCGAAGACCAGCCCGCGCACCAGGGATAATGCTGGCCGAGCACCTTTTCGATCTCCAGCTCGGCATTGACGCAGCGGGAATAGATCGACAGGCAGGTGCCCTTCGCTGGAAAGCGGGTTTCGGTTCGCGACAATCCGCAGTCATGCCGCACCAGATTCATCAGGTCTGCTGAATCTTCGCGGTCGTGGATGGTGAAGGCCGGATCGACGCCGATCCGCTCGGCATATTCGCGCAAGAGCCGCGCGCCGATGCCGTGGAAGGTGCCGGCCCAGCTCAAGGCATCGCGCATGATCGCGGCGTTGTTCTCGCCGAGCACTTTTCTGGCGATCCGCTCCACGCGGGCGGCCATCTCGGCGGCCGCGCGGCGCGAAAACGTCATCAGCAGGATCCGGCGCGGGTCGGCGCCCGCGACGATCAAATGCGCGACCCGGTGGGCGAGCGTGTTGGTCTTGCCGGAGCCGGCTCCGGCAATGACGAGGAGGGGGCCGCCGATGGTGCTGCCATCAGCCACGCCATGCTCGACGGCGCGGCGCTGCTCGGCATTCAGCGTGTCCAGATATGTCGTAGTCGCCACGAATCGCCCCGGTGAAAGCCGCAGATTCCGCGATCCGGCCGCGATCCGCAATGCGGCTGGACGGGGCGCGATTTAGGATCTAGGGGAGAAGCTCGACCTTGGTTCCAGCCTCGTGCCCCCTAAATGACCGACCAAGATACCGACCAGTTCGAGATGCGCCGGCTGGAGTCGCTCAGCAACACCATTTTCGGTGTCGCCATGACTCTGCTCGCCTATAGCCTGCCCAAGGCCGACGAGCTCAAGACGGCGCCGACCTGGAGCGATCTCGACCATCTCTATTCCGGACGCGTGGCGGGCCTGATCCTGACCTTCGTCGTCGCCGGCGTGTTCTGGATCAGTCATCATCGTCGCCTTGCGCGCCAGCCCGAGGCCGGCCGAGGTGTGGTGCTGCTCAATCTCGTCTTCCTGCTCTCGATCATCCTGCTGCCGGTCACCAACGGACTCTATGGCAGTTACCGGCTGAGCAGTGCCGTTGCGGTGCTCTATGGCCTGCATCTGACCGCGATCGCGAGCCTCAATGCCTGGCTCTGGTGGCTTGCGTCCCGTGCCGGCCACCGTCACGAGATTGCCGGCGCGATCTTTCCAGTGCTGGTGTTCGTGCCGGGCACGCTCGTGGCAGTGGTCGCGCCGGAATATGCGCAATTCGTCTGGTTTCTCGCCTTCGGAGCGTTATTGATGCGCCGGTTCGTGAAGGGGAATCCGGCCAGAAGCGCTTGAGGACGTCATCCCTCGGCCGCTGTCGTGCCAAACCCATCGGCCGGAAGGAAAAGCTTGATCGGGCGGATTTCGTAGACCGCGCTCGGATTGACCCTGCGCAGTTCCCGCGCGGCGGCGATCGCGCCGGCCTCGTCCGAAAACTCCATGATGTAGAAACCGAGCAGTTGTTCCTTGGTTTCGGCAAAAGGTCCGTCCAGCACCCTGCCCACGCCGGGGCCGCGCAGCGTGCGGGCCTTCCCGGTCTGGTCGAGCCGTGCCGCGGGTCCGAAATGTCCCCTGGCTTTCAAGGGTTCTTGGACCTCGCGAAGCCCCTTCATGACGGCGGCGTCCTCGTCTTTCGTCCAGGACATGACCTCGCTTTCCACGTGATAGGCCAGGATGGCGTAGAGCATCGTCACCTCGCTTGTTTTCCGCCTTTGCCGGTTCAAGGACGGATGACGGCCGATGAATCCGACAATCCTCGATCTGGAAATATTTTAACCGCCCCCGCCGTCAGGACTCGCTCAGCACCTGCTTGACGAGCCGCTCGCGCAATCTGGCGAGCTCGCCGCTTGCGGTCATTTCTTCGATCACCTTTCCGACCTTCGGCACGAGGTCGCGGTGGCGTTCGTGCAGATAGTGGTAGATGTCGATACGTTCGAGTGGCGGCGAAAGCGGATAGATCCGTGCCTGCAGGTTGAGCTTGCGCACGGCGACGAGCCCGCTGAACAGATCGGTGACGATCACGTCGAAGCGGTCAGCGTCCAGCATCTGGATCAGGCTCTCAAGGTTCGTGGTCGCGGTGACGCGGCCAAATCCATGCGTGCCGTTCTCCGAGGAACCGACGCCCCGCACGATGCCGATGCTGTAGTCCTTGATCGAATCCCAGCCGGCGACGTCAAAACGAAGCTTCGTGGCGAAGACCGCCGGCTCGATATAGTTGATCGCGGGCGTCACCCGGAGCAGCGTCGGGTAATCCTTGGACAGCGTGCCGATGCGCTGGATCTCGCCGTCGAGTTCGCCTGCGCTCGAAAGCGCGAGCGCGCGTTTTCCGGGCACATCCTCGAATTCGAGCTTGATGTTCAGCCGCGCATAGACGACGCGCAGCATCTCGCCGCCGACATACTGATCGGGAATGTTGGCGATCCGCGCCAGCCGGATGACCGACTGTGCCTGTGAGGGATGGGCGAACAGCAGCAATGCGCCAACAAGACATATCCGCCACATGATGCGTCTCCCGCTCGTCCTTGCTACCACTGGATTCATGGCCCGGTGCGATCTACCGCGGATGGTGATCGGCCCTGCGAATCACAACGGCCATCCGCCACCAGTGAGGCGGGGCCTACTCCGCACTTTGACCGATGACATTTTAGCACGCATGGTGCTAGTTTGCGGAGGCTTCCTGCGGCTGGGCACAAAAATTGACCCCCACAGACGAATCATCGTCCAGGATCTAGCAGGGAGGCTGCGCCCTTGGGGCGGGTCTTCCAGGGGAGGCCGAACTGTCGAACCGCGGCAGGCCGCAACGGGCCGACGCAGGATTGTCGCCATCTCGGGGGAGTGGTGCATGGGCAACGCAGGTGAGCACGATCCCAATCGCGGCCGCGCCATTGCGCCGGCGGCCGCGAATGAGGATCTGGTACGAATAGGGGTCCCGATCGGGCCCCCGCTGCCGCGCGTCTTCTCGTGGTTTCGCAGCGGCATCGGCCTGCGCCTGCTGTCCGCCGTGCTGCTGTTCTCCTCGATCGTGACGTTGACCCTGACCGCGCTTCAGCTCTATCTCGACTACGATCGCGAGATGGGCATCATCGAGACGCGGCTCAACGAGATCGGCCGCAGCTATCTCGGCAGCCTCGGCGAGAGCCTCTGGAGCCTCGACAAAAACCAGCTCGAGCTCCAGCTCAACGGCATCATGCGACTGCCGGACATCCAAGCGGTCGAGGTCCGCGAATTCGCCGATCGTCCGAAACCGATTCGGGTGGCGGTCGGCGAAAGCGGTGGCCGAGCGGTGGTGGCCCGCGACTATCCCATCGACTACGTCATGCAAGGCGAGAAGCACAGGATCGGCACGCTGCATGTCGAGGCGACGCTGACCGACGTCTACAGGCAATTGCTGAACCGGGCCCTGATCATCCTGGCGAGCCAGGCGGCCAAGACGTTCCTCGTCTCCCTCTTCATCATCTACATGTTCCATTTGCTGGTGACCCGGCATCTCGTCGCCATTGCCGAGTTCGTCAGCAAATACACGCTGGCGCGGCCGCAGCCGCCGCTGCGCCTGGAGCGCGGGCCGACGCACGAGGTCGACGAGCTCGACAAGGTGATCGATGCGTTCAATGCCATGAGCGCGAGTCTGCAGCGTGCTTATGGCGATCTGCGGCTCGCCAATACCAATCTGGAGCACGATCTCCAGGTCCGGCGGCGTGCCGAGGGTGATGCGCGCCGCAGCGAACAGCGCTTCCGCGACTACGCGGAAACCGCCTCCGACTGGTTCTGGGAGACCGGGCCGGATCATGTGTTCACTTATATCTCGGATCGCGCCGGCTCCTTCGGGATGGCGCGCGATCTCGTGATCGGCAGGCGGCGTCCCGACGGCGCAATCGATCGGGAGACCGAGCCGCAGAAATGGCGCGACCACATGGCTGCGCTGGAACGCCACGAGCCGTTCCGCAAGTTCGAGTATCGCGGCCGCGATGCAACCGGACGCATCAGGCATTTCAGCGTCAACGGCCGGCCGGTGTTCGACGCCGACGGTCGCTTCCTGGGGTATCGCGGCTCGACCACCGACCTCACCGACCAGCACGAGACCGAGGAGCGGCTGCGGCAATCGCAGAAGATGGATGCGATCGGCCAGCTCACCGGCGGCGTCGCGCATGATTTCAACAACGTGCTGACGGTCATCACCGGGACGATCGAGATCCTTCAGGAGGGCCTTGCGGACAAGCCGCAGCTTGCCGCGATCGCGCAGCTCATCGACGACGCGGCGACGCGCGGCGCCGAGATCACCTCCCAGCTCCTGACCTTCGCGCGGCGCCAGCCGCTCGACCCGCGGGAGATCGACGTCAACGGCCTCGTGGTCGAGACCGCGCGGCTGCTCAAGCCGATCCTCGGCGAGCACATCGAGATCGACGCCGAACTCGCTGACGATGCGTGGTTCGCGATGGCCGATCCGTCGCAGCTTTCCTCGGCGATCGTCAATCTCGCCGTCAACGCGCGCGACGCCATGCCGGGCGGCGGTAAGCTCACGCTTCAGACCGCCAATCGCGTGCTCGACGGCGTGGGCGAGTCCGGTGATCGCGAGATGGAGCCCGGCGAGTTCGTGATGATCGCGGTGGCCGATAGCGGCCATGGCATCCCCGCCGACATCCGCGACCGCGTGTTCGAGCCGTTCTTCACCACCAAGGGCGTGGGCCGCGGCACCGGGCTTGGGCTCAGCATGGTCTACGGCTTCGCCAAGCAGACCGGCGGCACGGTCGCGATCGACAGCGAGGAAGGTCGCGGCACGGTGGTGAAGCTGTTTCTGCCGCGCTCCGTCGGCCGGATGGCGAGCCAGGCCGGGCCCGTGGCCGCGCCCAGCGTGCCGCGCGGGCACGAGACGATCCTGGTGGTCGAGGACGATCCCCTGGTGCAGGGCTATGTGATCGCCCAGCTTGGCAGTCTCGGCTATCGGACGCTGGTTGCCAGCGATGGCGCGGCCGCGCTCGCGCTGGTCGGGCAGGGCATCAAGTTCGATCTCTTGTTCACCGACATCATCATGCCCGGCGGCATGAACGGACGGGAATTGGCCGAAGCGATCCGCGAGCGCCGTCCCGATGTGAGGGTGCTCTATACGTCAGGCTATACCGACGACGCCATCGTGCATGAGGGGCACCTCGATCCCGGTATCGCGCTGCTGAGAAAACCATACCGGAAGTCGGAGCTGTCGCAGATGATCCGCGAAGTGCTGACCGGCGGCCTGCCGCATTGATCCCGGCGCAAGACGACCGGCTTGTGCGCGAAAAACAAAAGGCGCGGCGGGGAAAACCCCGTCGCGCCCGATCTGTTGTCTCGCTGGTCCAGGGCTGAGAGCGCCCCGTTGCCAGGCTTCACGTCAAAGCCTAGCGGGCGATCCCAGCGAGGTGACAGCGCTTGAGATAAGACACTGGATCACCTCCTTTCGTTGGTTTCGGGAGACTCAATATAGGTCGAGATCGCGCGGCTGTTAAGGGGCGGAATTGTTGCCGCTGGCCGGGAATAAATCGCCAGCTCTGATGATCTCGTCGCGTGCTCAGTCGTCGTCTTCATCCGCGGCGGCGACGGCCGCGCCGTCCGTCTCTGCAAAACCCGCCTGCAAAACCTCCTCGCGCTTGTGGCGCAGGTGGGCGCGCAGGATGTGGGCGAGGCCCGTGCCGTCACGCCGCTGGAGCGCATTGAGGATCGCTTCGTGCTCCCTGACGGCGAGTGCCCAGCGCCGCGGCGTCATCGGCGTGACGTAGCGCGCGCGGCGAATGCGTGCCGTCACGGAATTATAGAGACTTGCGAGCACGGGATTGCCGGCTGCGGTGACGATGGCTTCGTGGATGGTGCGATTGCAGCGGTAGTACTGGATCAGATCGCCATCGCGATAATGCTGCGCCATCGCCGTTTGCGCGGCGCCAATCTCGTCGACCTCGTCCTCGGTGATGCGCTCGCAGGCGAGTTCGCCGGCGAGCGCCTCGAGGCCCTGGCAGACCTCGAAGAGGTCGCGCATATCCTTGTCGGTCAGCTTGGCCGCTCGCGAGCCGCGATGGGGCAGCAGTTGCACGAGGCCCTCCGCGGCGAGCACCTTGAGCGCCTCGCGCAGCGGCGTGCGCGAGATCTGGAGCCGCTCGCACAGTTCGCGCTCGGGTATCCGCGCGCCCGGCGGGATTTCGCCGTCGAGCAGGATGGCACGGATGCGGCTGACGACGTCCTCATGAAGCATGGGACAAGGCTCTATTTTGAATGCAAAAGTGAGTTTATAGACTTAAATATACAAAGTTCCAGCTTGAAAATCCCATATTTTGCATTCAAAAATGTAAAAAACAAAAGGGATGTGAGGAAATGGACCTCCAAGTCGCAGAGGCGGAACACCTCGTTTTCGAACGTGGGGACGGCATCGGGCGGATCATTTTCAACCGCCCACAGGCCCGCAACGCCTTCACCTTCGCCATGTATGAGCGGCTAGCCGCGATTTGCGAAGAAGCGAACAGCGATCATTCCATCAAGGTGCTGGTGCTGCGCGGTGCAGGCGACAAGGCCTTCGCCTCGGGCACAGACATCAATCAATTCCGCGAATTCAGGACGCCGCAGGACGCGCTCGATTACGAGAACCGGATCGATCGCGTGCTCACCACGCTCGAGCAATGCCGGGTGCCGACGATCGCGGCGATCAACGGCTTCTGCACCGGCGGAGGGGCGGGGATCGCGGCGGCCTGCGATCTGCGCATCGGCACGAAGAGCGCGCGTATCGGATTTCCCATTGCGCGAACGCTCGGCAATTGCTTGTCGATGTCCAACGTCAGCCGTCTCACCGCGATCATTGGGGCCGCGCGCGTCAAGGATCTGATCTTCACTGCGCGCCTCGTCGACGCCGCGGAAGCCGCAAGCCTCGGTCTGCTCAGCGAAATCGTCGAGGATGGTACGGCACTCGACAAGCGTGCCGACGAGGTCGCGCGCCTGCTCGCCAGCCACGCGCCGCTGACGCTGAGCGCGACGAAGCAGGCGGTGGCCCGCTTGCAAAAGCGGCTGACGCGGGAGGAGGGCGAAGACCTCATCCTGATGTGTTACACGAGCCAGGATTTTCGCGAAGGGCTCGATGCTTTCCTCAACAAGCGCGCCCCGCAATGGCGCGGCCAATAGGACGAGCCGATGAAAAAGGATCAATCGCACTCCACCGCTCGTGCCACGGGACCGCTGGCCGGCCTCAAGGTGATCGATCTCACCCATGTCATGGCCGGACCGACCTGCACGCTGATGCTCGCCGACATGGGCGCCGACGTCATCAAGATCGAGAAATGGCCGAACGGCGATGACACCCGCCATTCGGTGCCGCCGAAGATCGGCGACGAGGCCGCCTCCTTCCTGATGATGAACCGCAACAAGCGCGGCATCGTGCTGGATCTGAAGACCGCGGGCGGCAAGGAGGTGCTGCGACGGCTGATCGCGAGCGCCGACGTGCTGGTCGAGAATTTCGCGCCGGGCGCCATGGAGCGCCTCGGCTTCGGCTACGAGGACCTGCACAGAGAGTTTCCGGCGCTGATCTATTGCTCGCTTTCGGGCTTTGGCCGCACAGGTCCTTACAAGCACCGTCGCGGTTTCGATCTCGTCGCGCAGGCGATGAGCGGCATC
Organism: Bradyrhizobium sp. UFLA05-112; assembly: GCF_053572325.1. NCBI lineage: Bacteria > Pseudomonadati > Pseudomonadota > Alphaproteobacteria > Hyphomicrobiales > Nitrobacteraceae > Bradyrhizobium > Bradyrhizobium sp. UFLA05-112. The sequence goes on from NZ_JBANBK010000042.1 coordinate 67,717, forward strand.
ATGAGTTTTACCGGCGAACGCCCCGACGGTCCGCCGGTGAAATGCGGGCCGCCGCTGTCCGATATCACTGCCGGCCTGCTCGCGAGTATGGGGATCCTTGCGGCCTACACGCATCGCCTGAAGACCGGCGAGGGGCAGTGGGTCGAGACCTCCCTCTATGAAGCAGCCCTGGTGCAGACCTATTGGCAATCGACGATTGCGCTGGCCGCGGGCACCGCGCCGCGCGCGATGGGCTCGGCGCATCCGCTCAACGCGCCGTATCAGGCCTTTGAAGCCTCCGACGGCTGGCTGGTAGTCGGCGGCGCCAACAAGAAGCATTGGCTGTTGATGCTGGAGGCGCTGGGCGCGAGCGAGCTCGCCGCCGATCCGCGCTTCGTCACCGGTGCCGACCGCATGGCGCATCTCAAGCAGCTCGAGGAGGTTTTGAGCGAACGCTTCCGCACCGGGACGCGGGCGCATTGGCTCGCGGCGCTGGATGAGAAGGGTGTGCCGTGCGGACCCGTGCACGACATGCTGGAAGCCCTGAGCGATCCGCAGACGCTGGCGCGCGAGATGGTCGTCGAGGTCGAGCATTCAACGCTCGGTCCGGTGAAGACCATCGGGCTACCCGTCAAGTTCTCGGAGACGCCCGGCAAGGTCCGTTCCGGCGCGCCCGTCTATGGCGAGCACACGCGCGAGGTGCTGGCGGAATACGGGTTCGACGAACAACAGATCGAAGCGCTGGAAAAACAGGGCGCAATCGTATCGGCGTCCACACCGCGCGAGGAACGAGTCGCCTGACCGGGCGTCGATACGACAAACAAGAACAACAGCCAAAAAGGCAAAAAATCGGAGGACATCATGCGTAGCACGTCAACATTTCTGCTTTCCGCAGCCGCGGTCATCCTCGCCGGCACGGTGCCGGCACTTGCGGCCTGGCAACCGCAGAAGCCGATCGAGTTCGTCGCCACGGCCGGGCCGGGTGGCGGCACCGACAATCTTGCGCGCGCGGTGCAGAACATCATCACCAAATACAAGCTGACGGAGCAGCCGATCGTCGTCGTCAACAAGGGCGGTGGCAGCGGTGCCGAGGGCTATGTCTACGGCAAGGTCTCCGCAGGCGATCCCTACAAGGTCATTTTCGGCACGTCGAATGCGTGGCAGCAGCCGCTCGTCTCCAAGGTCGCCTTCAACTACACCGACCTCACTCCCATTGCGGCGATGGCGCAGGACGAGTTTTTGCTCTGGGTCAAGCAGGACGCGCCCTACAAGACCGCGGGCGACTATCTGAAGGCGGCGGCATCGAGCGAATTCAAGATGGGCGGCGCGCAGTCAAAGGACACCGACGAGGTGCTGACCCGCATGATCGAGAAGGCCGGTCACGTCAAACTGACCTACATCCCCTTCAAGAGTGGCGCCGAGGCCGCCGTGCAGCTCGCTGGCGGGCACATCGATTCCCACGTCAACAATCCCAGCGAAAGCCTCGGACAATGGCGCGGCGGAACGCAGCGCCCGCTCTGCGCCTTCAGCCCGAAGCGGCTGCCGCAGGGTCCGAAGATCACCGCGACCGAAGGCTGGAGCGACGTTCCGACCTGCGTCGAGCAGGGCCTCGACATCAAGCAATATGAGCAGCCGCGCACGGTGTGGCTGCCTGGCAAGGTCACGCCAGACCAGACCGCGTTCTATGTCGACCTCATGAAGAAGGTGCAGGCGACGCCGGAATGGAAGGACTACATCGAGAAGACCTCCCAGGTCGACACGTTCCTGACCGGCGGCGACTTCGACAAGTTCATCAAGGAGGACCTCGAGCACCTCAAGCAGGTGGCGAGCGAGCAGGGCTGGCTCATCAAGTAAAAAGGCTAAGCTGCAATCCTGATGTCTCGTATCGGACTGGAGTCCTCGATGATATCGCGCCGCGCTCTTGAACTTTCGACCGCCATCCTCACCGGCAGCTTTGGTGTGGCGGTTGTCGTCTCCAGCCTCGACAACGGCATCGGATGGTCGAGCGCGGGTGTCGACGCCGGCACGTTTCCGTTCCTGACCGGTGTCATCATCGTTCTTGGCAGCCTCTACAATCTGGTGCGTGGCGCATTGCCGGCCGTGACGCTCGCGAGCGTTCCCGTGGCGATCACACCGACCGAGCTGCGCCGGCTCGCAAGCCTGTTCGTTCCGGCCGCGATGTTCGTTGCGGCCATCCCGCTGCTCGGGATGTATCTCGCCTCGGCCATCTATATCTTCGCGGTGCTCGCGATCCCCAGATATCAATCCGTGCCGCGTGCGCTCGCCATGGCGGCGGCGACAGCGCTCGCGCTCTACGTGGTGTTCGAGCGCATGTTCCAGGTCACGCTGCCGCATGGCGCGCTCGCCGCCGCGTTCGGGTTCTGACGGAGAAGCCAATGGATAATCTCCAGGAACTCCTGCACGGCTTCACCATCGCGGTCACGGTGCCGCATCTGGTGCTGATGGTGATCGGCGTGCTGCTCGGCATTCTCGTGGGCGTCCTGCCGGGGCTGGGTGCGCCGAATGGCGTGTCGCTGCTCTTGCCGCTGACCTTCGGCATGCAGCCGGTGTCGGCGATCATCCTCCTCTCCAGCATGTATTGGGGCGCGCTGTTCGGCGGCTCCGTGACCTCGATCCTGTTCAACATCCCCGGGGAGCCATCGTCGGTGGCGACCACCTTCGACGGCTATCCGATGGCACGCGACGGACGGCCGACGACGGCACTCGCCACCGCCTTCGGCTCGGCCGCGTTCGGCGCGCTGGTCGGCGTCATCCTGATCACCTTCCTGGCCTCATGGGTGGCGCAGGTCGCGCTCGCCTTCGGGCCGCCGGAATATTTTGCGGTCTATTTCCTCGCCTTTGCGAGCTTCGTCGGCATGGGCGGCGCGGCGCCGATCAAGACCGTCGTGGCGCTCGCGATCGGTTTTGCGATCGCTGCGATCGGCATCGACACCGTCTCCGGCAGCGTGCGCCTCACCATGGGCGTCGACGAGCTCGTCAAGGGTGTGAGCTTCGTCGTCGCGGTCATGGGCCTGTTCGGCATCGGCGAGCTCCTGGTCGCCGTCGAGGAGGAGGTTCATGCCCGCGCGGTCTCCTCGAAGATCGACTGGGGCGAGGTGTTTCGCGCGGTGGCGCGCCTGCCGCGGCATGGCATTGCCTTGCTGCGCAGTGCTGCGATCGGATGCTGGATGGGGATCACGCCGGGCGGGCCGACGGCGGCGTCCTTCATGAGCTACGGCATCGCCCGGCGCTTCTCACGCCGCGGCCGGCATTTCGGCACCGGCGAGGTCGAAGGCATCATCTCGCCGGAGACGGCCGATCATGCGGCGGGCACCAGCGCATTGTTGCCAATGCTCTCGCTCGGCATTCCTGGCTCCGCCACTGCGGCAGTGATGATGGGTGGGCTGATGATCTGGGGGCTCAATCCCGGACCGATGCTGTTCGTCGACCAGAAGGATTTCGTCTGGGGCCTGATCGCCTCGATGTATGTCGGCAACATCGTCGCCGTCGCGCTCGTCCTGCTCACCGTGCCCGTCTTTGCCGCCCTGATGCGCATCCCCTTCGTCGTCATCGCGCCGCTGATCGTGATCATCTGCGTCGTCGGCGCCTATTCGGTGTCGAACTCCTATCTCGACGTGGTCATGATGCTCGGCTTCGGGATCGTCGGCTATCTCTTCAAGAAGCTGTTCTATCCCTTGGCACCATTGGTGCTCGCGATCGTCATCGGCGACAAGGCGGAGGACGCATTCCGGCAGTCGATGCTGATGTCCAAGGGCTCGCTCGGAATTTTCTTTGCCAACCGGCTGGTGACGTGTCTGGTGGTGGCCGGCATTGCGCTGTTGCTGCTTCCGCTCGTGCTGCAGCTCACGCGTCTCTGGCGCAAGCCCACGTCCATTGCCGAGACGACAAGCCAGGAAAAGGTGATCATATGAACGCAAAGCCGCTTGTCGCATTGGCGATGGGAGATCCCGCCGGCATCAGCCCGGAGCTGACAGCCAGGCTCGCGGCGCTCGACGACATCCGCGCCCGTGCCCGGCTCGTCGTGATCGGCGACCGCCGCATCTTCGACGAGGGCGCGCGCGTCGCCGGCGTTACTCCAGAGCTGAAGACGGTGGAGCAGGGCGCTGATTTTCGCGCGGCGGAGGGCGATGCGCTGTTTGTCGATTTTGGCCATCTCGCCCCCGCGGAGGTCGAACGTGGTGTTGCGAGCCTTGCCGGGGGCAGGTTCGCGCTGGCAAATTACCGCCACGCGCTCGAGCTTGGCCGCGATGGCCGCGTCGATGCGGTCTGCTTCACCCCGTTCAACAAGCAGGCGATGCGGCTTGCGCGCGCCGACTATGACGACGAGATTGCGTTCTCGGCGGAAGTCGCCGGGCTCAAGACCGCGGCGAGCGAGTTCAATGTGCTGGGCCAGCTCTGGAACGCGCGGGTCACCTCGCACATTCCGCTGAAGGACGTCGCGGCGCGATTGTCCGTTGAGCGCATCCATCGCGCACTGAAACTGACCGACAGCTGCATGCGCAACGCCGGCTTTGCGCGGCCGCGCATTGCGGTCGCCGGGCTCAACCCGCATGCCGGCGACGGCGGCAATTTCGGTCGCGAGGAGATCGACATCATCGCGCCCGCGGTCGAAGTCGGCCAGCGCGAGGGTATCGCCGCCGAGGGGCCGTTCCCGGCTGACACGGTGTTTCTGCGTGCAAAGAACGGTGCCTTCGATGCGGTGCTGACGATGTATCACGACCAGGGACAGATCGCGATGAAGCTCATGGGCTTTGATCGCGGCGTAACCCTCCTCGGGGGCTTTCCGTTTCCGATCTGCACGCCCGCACACGGCACCGCCTACGACATCGCGGGCCAGGGGATCGCGTCCACCGGCGCCAGCCGCGCCGCTCTCCTGCTCGCCGCCGAGATGGCCGGCCGTCGCGGCAGGGCGGAGGAGGTGCGGGCCGCAGCGTCCTGACATGGCGGCGCGCGATGGAGCTCGGCTGTTCGCAACGCCAAAAGGCGGGGTCTGGACGGTTGAGGCGCCCGGCGCGGCGTGTTAGGGGATGCCTCAATGCGGGTGTAGCTCAATGGTAGAGCAGCAGCCTTCCAAGCTGAATACGAGGGTTCGATTCCCTTCACCCGCTCCAATGATTTCAATGACTTAGCCTGCGAGTGCGCCTAAATTCCAACAAGTCGGGCTGAACGCTTCCGACCAAGTTCTGGCGGCCTGTTCGCGATGGTTCGTGCCATGAAGGTCGAGTTCAATCTCGGGCGAGTGCTCAGGCATTCTGGCCGCGCTTCTTGATGCGCTTCAACTGGGCCATCTGCGTGATGCTGGGCTTCGACGTTCTGATGCTGAAGGGCGCTGCTGCAACCGCAATTGGCTGGGCAGGACACTCGCTTGTAGCTGTCAGCCCATAGCGACTTCTGACGAAGCTCTCCCCGCAACTGCAACGACGGATTTTCTCGCACCAGATTTCCTCAACGGAGGCGGTCGCGCGCATCCCGCAGTTCTCACACTCCCCAAAGGACCGAGAAGCCGATGAGGCCCAGACAAAAAGAAAGACCGCCTGCGTTGCCACAAGCGGCCCAAGTCTAGGGAGGAAACGCCCAAGGAGGGCGTGCGATAGCGGGAGCGCTACCGCACGCCCTGTAGATAAGACGATCGCGATCGCGGCTCAATTGGAACTCGGCAAGTATCGGTCATCCAAACGGGTAACGGACCTATACAAAGGTTTACGTGCCCGCCCTTACAGCCGATCCGTCTCGGCTCACGTCTGCTTAGTGTCAAACGCCATCCGGAACTGCCCCCTTTGCGTCATGAAGAACTGCCCCCACCCTCGGGTTCATGATGTCGGTT